>NZ_BAAJXA010000027.1:0-126808 GCF_057537855.1 Streptomyces diversicolor | reverse complement strand
TGACCGTGGCCGCTGCGGCAACGCCAGTGAGCGGCGGCCATGCCGGGGGCGGCGAGTCGTGCCGAGTGGCACCCGTTCCCCCGGGCCGTAGCACCACGCGGCGTCGCGGAGGTGCGGGCAGGTGGGGTGGCGGCGCGCGGGCCGCCCCGGCAGCTCGGCCGCGTCGGCCAGGGCGTTCACCAGTCGGTAGAACGAGGACAGAGACGGCAGAGCCGCCATCCCCGGCCCGTGGGCGTCGTCCAGGATCTGCCTGGTCGGCGGCCGTAGTCCCTTCGCCGTTCCTTGGTTCCCTTGCGCGGCGCTGGGGGCCTGGTCGGGGCTGTCCCGGCTGGCCCATGTCGGCGGTGTTCAGTGAGGCGGTGGCCGGGGCCACGGTCAGGCCCTCGCGGTCCGGGACGCCGGGGGCGGGCCGGACGTGGCGACGGCGTCGGCAGGGGCGAGGAAGAGTGGTTGGCCGGGATGTGGGCGGCGGCGGGGCGGGGTGTGTACGGCCGCCCGTGAGGCGAATGTGACGGTCGCCTCCTGCGCGGCGGTGGGACGGGCGGGGGCGGTCGGGGTTATCCCGCCTGGCCCATGCCTGCTGCGTTGGGCCAGCTTTGGGCGTTGGGCCAGCCCGTGGCCGGGGCCGGGGTCAGGGGTGGGGTGGGGGGTGGGCCGGTCATGCCGCGTACCTGCGCCGCGGTCAGGCCACCGCGCGCCGGGACGCCGGGCGGGGTCGGGCCGCTCGCGGCGGCGGCCGGGGCGGGCACCGGCGCCGGGAAGGGAGCGGGGGCCGGGGTGGGGGTGGCGATCGGTGGCACGGTCGGGGTGGGGGGTGGCTGGTGTGGGAGCAGTTGGGGCGGTGCCGCGGGGGCCGGGGGCTGTTGTGGCGCCGCCTGGGCTGCCGCCGGCAGCGGCATCCCGCCGCCGGTCGGCTGACCGGTGGCGGGGAGCGGCATGCCGGTGCCGGCGGCAGGGGCGGCGGCCGGTGCCGGGACGGGCCCGGTGCCGACCGCTGGGGCGGGGCTGCTGCCGAGCGCTTGGTTGAAGCCTGCTCCGAACGCCTGGTTGGGGCCGGCGCTGAGCGCCTGGTTGGGGTCGGCGCCGAATGTCGGGCCGGCGGCGAGCGCCTGGGCCGGGGCGGTGCCGAGTGCCTGGTTGGGGGCGGCGCCGAATGCCTCGTTGGGGTCGGCGCCGAATGTCGGGCCGGCCGCGAGCGCCTGGCCGGTCCCGAGTGCCTGGGCGGGGGTGGTGCCGAGTGCCGGGCTGGCCGCGCGCGCCTGGGCCTGGGCGGTGCCGAGTGCCGGGGCCTGGCCGGTCCCGAGTGCCTGGGCGGTGCCGAGCGCCTGGGCGGGGGTGGTGGCCAGTGCCTGACCGGTGCCGGGTGCCTGGGCGGCGGCGGTCAGCGCCTGGGCGGTGCCGGGTGCCGGGTCGGCGGCGCGCGCCTGGGCCGGGGTGGTGCCGAGTGCCTGGGCGGGGGCGGCGGTCAGCGCCTGGGCGGGGGCGGGTGCCGGGCCGGCGGTGAGTGCCTGGGCGGTGCCGGGTGCGGGGAGTGCTTGGGCCGGGGTGGTTGCGAGTGCCTGGGTGGCTAGGCCCGGTAGGCCCGTGCCGTTGGTTTCGTTCACCAGGCGGTCCACCGCCGCCGTGCCCGAGCTGTAGCCGGTCCGGGCGGCCGGCTCGGGCACGGCGGCTCCCCTCCCGGACCCGTAGAGCACCGACTCCAGGCCGGACACCAGGCGACGCACGTCCACCTGGGGGCGCACCACGAGCCGCAGGAAGCGGCTGGACGAACCGATCTTGTTGCCGCACTCGCGGACCAGGATCCGGTGCTCGGTGAGCATCCGGTCCCGGACCACGGTGCCCTCGGCGCCGACCGGCAGCCGTACGAAGAGGAAGTTGCCCTGGGAGGGATAGACGGTGAGACCCGGCAGCGCGGACAGCCGGCTCGCCATCTCCAGCCGGTCCCGGCGCACCTGGAGCAGGCTCTGCGCGTACTCGGCGCCGTGCTCCTTCAGCATGAACACCACGTGCTCCGCGAAGGAGTTGAGGTTCCACTTCGGCAGCATGGAACGGATACGCCCGGCGAGCGCCGGATTGGCGACCAGGTAGCCGAACCGTATGCCGTGCAGCCCGAAGTTCTTGCCGAGGCTGCGCAGCACCACCACGTTGGGGCGCAGCATCGCCTCCTGCACGACGCTGGGTTCGGCCTCGGCGTCGGCGAATTCGAGGAACGACTCGTCGATCACCACCAGGTCCAGGTCGGCCATGGCGTCCATGAACTGCACGAGCGCGTGCCGGTGCAGAAAGCCGCCGTCGGGGTTGTTGGGGTTGCAGACGACGGCGACCCGGGTGCCGCGCGCCCGGATGAACTCCGCGTACTTGGCGAGGTCCAGGGCGAAACCGCCGGACTCCTGGAGCGGGAACATGTCGACCCGTTTGCCGGTCTCCATCGGCTGGTCGGTCCAGCGGCCGAACGTGGGCACCGGTACGGCCAGCGACTCACGGACCAGCAGATGGTCGATCCAGGTGATGAGTTCCGTGGAGCCGTTGCCCATCGCCACGCACTGCGGCGGCAGTTGCAGCAGGGAGCACAGCTCGGCGGTGATGGTGTCGGCGCTGCTCGGGTAGTACGTGATGATGTCCCGCAGCCGGCCCGCCAGTTCCTCGAACATCGCCGGAGTGGGGAAGTAGGGGTTGCAGGGGATGCAGAAGTCCACCGGCCCGACCCCGTCGCCGCCCTCCCGCGTCAGCGCCGCCATCGACGGGCTGTGTGCCGCAGTGCCGCGGAACAACGAGGTGACGTTGTCGGCCATGGAACCTCCGTAGGGGGCGAGCCCGCGGGGACGACCGGGCTCGTCGTCTGTGGGTGGCCCGCGCGGGGGAGCACGGGCCACCCTTGGATACGGAGGCGGCGGTGGCGCTGTTCACCGCATGTGAAAGAAGTGTGTGCGCGTGACGCTCCGGGTACGCGGGCTCACACCCCGAACGAGTGGATCGTCGTGGTCCGGTAGGTCTGCCCGGGCCGCAGCACGGTCGACGGGAACGACGGCTGGTTGGGCGAGTCGGGGAAGTGCTGGGTCTCCAGGCACAGTCCGTCGCCCTGCCGGTAGGTGCGGCCGGAGGTGCCGACGAGGGTGCCGTCGAGGAAGTTGCCCGAGTAGAACTGCACACCCGGCTGGTCGGTGGCGATCTTCAGGGTGCGGCCGGACGCGGGGTCGCGCAGGGTGGCGATGTGCTCGGGGCGCGTGGTCACGCCCTTGTCCAGGACGAAGTTGTGGTCGAAGCCCTTGGCGGTGACCAGTTGCGGGTGGCCGGCGCGGATGTCCCGGCCGACGGCCTTGGCCCGCCGGAAGTCGAACGGGGTGCCGGCGACCCGGGCCAGCTCGCCGGTGGGGATGAGGCCCGCGTCGGTGGGGGTGTAGCGGGCGGCCCGCAGGGTGAGTTCGTGGTCGTAGATGCCGCCGCTGCCCTCGCCGGCGAGGTTGTAGTACGTGTGGTTGGTGAGGTTGACCACCGTGGGCCGGTCGGTCCTCGCCTCGTAGTCGATGCGCCAGTCGCCGTGCCGGTTCAGCGTGTAGGTGACCTTGGTGCGCAGGGTGCCCGGGTAGCCCATCTCGCCGTCGAGGCTCGTGTAGTACAGGCGCAGGCCGACGTCGGAGCCGGAGGTGAAGCCCTCCACGTCCCAGACCCTGGTGTTGAAGCCGCGTGCGCCGCCGTGCAGGCTGTTCTCGCCGTCGTTGACGGACAGTTGGTACGCCTTGCCGTCCAGGGTGAAGCGGCCCCCCGCGATGCGGTTGCCGTAACGCCCGATGGTCGCGCCGAAGAACGTCGTGCCGGCGACGTAGGCCGCGAGGTTGTCGTAGCCCAGCGAGACGTTGGCGTGCCGGCCGTGGCGGTCCGGTATCTCCAGGGACTGGACGATGCCGCCGTAGGAGAGGACCTTCAGCCGGGTCCCGCCGTTCTCCAGCGACCAGCGGTGCACCTTGGTGCCGTCGGCGAGCGTCCCGAAGGGTTCCTTGACGGGCTGCCGGGAGGCGGAGGCCCGGGCCGGGCCCGCGCCGGCCGCGGCGATGCCCACCGCGGCGGCCCCGGCGATGACCGTACGTCTGCTCATGTCCATGTGCGGCTCCTGCACGTTGAGGGCCCCGTCCGAGAGCGGACGGGGCCGGGCTGCCTTACGAACCGGACTTGCGCTTGTTCCACACGTCGAAGCCGACCGCCGCGAGCAGGGCGAGGCCCTTGATGACCTGCTGCCAGTCGGTGCCGACGCTCAGGAGGTTCATGCCGTTGTTCAGCACACCGAGGACCAGACCGCCGATGATCGCGCCGAGTACGGTGCCGACACCGCCGCTCATGGACGCGCCGCCGATGAACGACGAGGCGATGGCCTCCAGTTCGAAGTTCAGGCCCGCCTTCGGCGAGGCCGCGTTCAGCCGGGCGGCGACCACCAGACCCGCCAGGGCCGCGAGCACACCCATGTTCAGGAAGACGTAGAAGGTGACCTTCTTGTCCTTGACCCCGGACAGCTTCGCCGCCGGCAGGTTGCCGCCGATCGCGTAGATGTGCCGGCCGAAGACGGCGTTGCGCATCACATAGCCGTAGCCGACCACCAGCACCCCGAGGATGATCAGGATGATCGGGGCGCCCTTGTAGCTGGCGAGCAGCAGGGTGACCGCGAGGATCGCCGCGGCGATCGCGACCAGCTTCAGCAGGAACGCGTTGCGCGGCAGCACCTCAAGCGAGAACTCCTGCTGCCGCTTGCGGTCCCGGACCTCCTGGTAGACGACGAAGGCCAGCAGCGCGAGGCCCAGCAGCAGGGTGAGGTTGTGGTAGTTGGTGTTCGGGCCGGTCTCCGGCAGGAAGCCGTTGCCGAGCTTTTGCAGGCCGTTCGGGAACGGGCCGAGGGTCTGGCCCTTCAGCAGGATCTCCGTCAGACCGCGGAAGAGCAGCATGCCCGCCAGGGTCACGATGAACGACGGTATGCCGAGATACGCGATCAGAAAGCCCTGGACGGAACCGGCGACCGCGCCGACCAGCAGGCACAGCACCAGCGCGACGGGCCAGGCCAGGCCGTGCTGCACCGAGAGCACGGCCGCGAACGCGCCCACGAACGCGGTCAGCGAGCCGACCGACAGGTCGATATGGCCCGCGATGATCACCAGCATCATGCCGATGGCGAGGATCAGGATGTAGCTGTTCTGCAGCACCAGGTTGGAGATGTTGCGCGGCAGCAGCAGGTCGCCGCCGGTCCACACCTGGAACAGGACGACGATCAGGCCGAGCGCGATCAGCATGCCGTACTGGCGCATGTTGCGGCGCAGGCCGTTCAGCATCAGCCGGAGCAGGCCGCCCTCGGCGGCCGCGCCCCCGCCCTTGCCGGGGGGCGCCGAGGCCGGGAGCTTGTCGGTCACATCCGTGCTCATCGGGTTACCTCTTTGTCCTGTGTGTCCTTCGTCATCCGGCGCATCAGCACTTCCTGCGTGGCCTCGGCCCGGGGCACCTCACCGGTGAGCCGCCCGGCGGCCATGGTGTAGATGCGGTCGCACATGCCGAGCAGTTCGGGCAGCTCGGAGGAGATGAAGACGACCGCCTTGCCCTCGGCGGCGAGCCGGTCGATGACCGTGTAGATCTCGTACTTGGCGCCCACGTCGATGCCGCGCGTGGGCTCGTCCAGGATCAGTACGTCCGGACCCGCGAAGATCCACTTGCTGAGGACGACCTTCTGCTGGTTGCCGCCGGACAGCTTGCCCACGGGTTCGAAGACGGTCGGCGCCTTGATGTTCATGGAGGTGCGGAAGCCCTCGGCGACCTGCCGTTCCTCGTGCTCGTCGACCACGCCCCGCTTCGCGACCTTGTTCAGCGCGGTCAGCGAGATGTTCCGGTTGATGGTGTCGATCAGGTTGAGGCCGTAGTGCTTGCGGTCCTCGGTGACATAGGCGATGCCGTGCCCGACCGCCTCGGCGACCGACCTGGTGCGGATCTCCGCGCCGTCCTTGAGGACCGTGCCGCCCGCGTACCGGCCGTAGGTGCGCCCGAAGACGCTCATCGCCAGTTCGGTGCGGCCCGCGCCCATCAGTCCGGCGATGCCGACGATCTCCCCGCGCCGCACCTGGATCGACACGTCGTCGACCACCTTGCGCTGCTGGTCGATCGGGTGGCGCACGGTCCAGTTGCGGATCTCCAGCGCCGGTGCCGCGTCCGGCGCGCCCGCGTACGGGGTGCGGTCGGGGAAGCGGTGGTCGAGGTCGCGGCCGACCATGCCGGAGATGATCCGGTCCTCGGTGGTCTCCGGCGCCTTCACGTCCAGGGTCTCGATGGACCGGCCGTCGCGCAGGATCGTCACCGAGTCGGCGACCCGGCGGATCTCGTTGAGCTTGTGCGAGATGATGATCGAGGTGATGCCCTGGTTCTTCAACTCCAGGATGAGATCGAGGAGTTTGCCGCTGTCCTCGTCGTTCAGCGCCGCCGTCGGCTCGTCCAGGATGAGCAGCTTCACCTTCTTCGAGAGCGCCTTGGCGATCTCCACGAGCTGCTGCTTGCCGACACCGATGTCGGAGATCCGGGTCTCGGGGTGATCGGTCAGGCCGACCCGGCGCAGCACCTCGGTGGCGTGCCGCAGGGTGTCCCGCCAGTTGATGAAGCCGCGTGAGGCGTGTTCGTTGCCGAGGAAGATGTTCTCGGCGAGGGACAGGAACGGCACCAGCGCCAGCTCCTGATGGATGATCACGATGCCGCGCTGCTCGCTGGCCCGGATGTCCCTGAAGGCGCACTCCTCGCCTTCGAACAGGATCTGGCCGCCGTAGCTGCCGTGCGGATGGACGCCGGAGAGGACCTTCATCAGGGTGGACTTCCCGGCGCCGTTCTCACCGCAGATGGCGTGGACCTCGCCCTGACGGACCGTCAGAGTGACGTCCGACAGCGCTGTGACGCCGGGAAAGGTCTTGACGATCGAGCGCATCTCCAGGACGGGTCCCGCCATGGTCGTGCCCTTTCAATCCGTGGGTGAACCGACGTGGGGACTACTTGAGTTCGCCCGCCGTGTAGTAGCCGGTGTCGACGAGTTCCTTCGTGTAGTTGGTCTTGTCGACGCTCACCGGCTGGAGCAGGTAGGCGGGCACGACCTTGGTGCCGTTGTCGTACGTCTTGGTGTCGTTGACCTCGGGCTTCTTGCCGTTGAGTACGTCGTCCACCATGGCCGCGGCGACCTTGGCCAGCTCCCGGGTGTCCTTGTAGACGGTCTGCGTCTGCTCGCCCGCGATGATCGACTTCACCGACGCCAGCTCGGCGTCCTGACCGGTGATGACCGGCAGCGGCTTGCCGGAGGAGCCGTAACCGTCGGACTTCAGCGCGGAGATGATGCCGATGGAGATGCCGTCGTAGGGCGAGAGCACCGCGTCGACCCGGCCGCTCTTGTAGGAGGAGGTGAGGATGTCCTCCATGCGCCGTTGCGCGGTGGTGCCGTCCCAGCGCAGCGTGGTCACCTGGGTGAGCTTGGTCTGGCCGGACTTGACGACGAGCTTCTTGCTGTCGATGTACGGCTGGAGCACGCTCATCGCGCCGTTGAAGAAGTACTTGGTGTTGTTGTCGTCGTTGGACCCGGCGAACAGCTCGATGTTGAACGGGCCCTTGCCGTCCTTCAGTTGGAGCTTGTCCACGATGTAGCCGGCCTGGAGCTCGCCGACCTTGGTGTTGTCGAAGGACGCGTAGTAGTCGACGTTCTGCGTGCCGAGGATCAGCCGGTCGTAGGAGATGACCGGGATCTTGGCGTCCGCGGCCTGCTGGAGCACGTTGTTCAGCGACTTGTTGTCGATGGCCGCGATGATCAGGCCCTTGACGCCCTGCGTGATCAGGTTCTCGATCTGCGAGACCTGCTGGTCGGGGTCGTCCTCGCCATAGACCAGCTTGGTCTGGTAGCCCTTGGCCTTCAGGTTCTTGACAACGTTGTTGCCGTCGGCGATCCAGCGCTCCGAGGACTTGGTGGGCATGGCGATGCCGATGGTGCCGCCCTTGGCGCTGCCCTTGTCCTCCTTGCTGCCGCCCTCGCTGTTCTGCCCGCAGGCGGACAGCGCGAGGGCGAGGGACGCGGCGCCGGCTACGAGGGTGAGGGCGCTTCTACGAGTGCGCATGATGATCGGTCCCTGTTCTTCTCGTCGTTGAGATATTTGAGCGAGTTCGGTGAAGCGCGCCCCAAGGGGGCGCGAGGAACTGCGCGACCAGCCACGACCGGACCCGCAGCCCCCAACGTTCATCAGGCGGCACCTTCGGAGGGGAACCGGCGGAGAGACCCTGGCAGGCGGGAGCCGAGCGGCGCCATGTCGCCGTCCGCGCCGTGCCGGGCGAGCAGGTCCAGGGCAAGCCGGCCGCGCCGCACCCGCTCCCGGGCGGTGTCCAGGGTCACGTCCCGCAGATGGGTGCCCCACGGGTAGATGCCGGGGGCCTTGGACAGGCCGAACTTCAGATAGAGCGGAGCGCCGCGCCGGATCAGCTCGGCGACCTCGTACATCCGGACATAGCCGCCGAGGTCGTCGGGCGCCTCGATGTACATGTCCATGGGCGCGGCGGACACCCGGCGGATCTCGGTGAGGTGATCCAGCGTCAGATCGCTGGGCACGTTGACCGAGTCGGCGCCCAGCCGCTCGAAGACCGCGTACGACGCCGGGTTCACCGGCCCGACGAGCGCGGACACCTTGAGGGTGGTGTCGGCGGGGATGATCCCGGCGGTCCGCGCCCGGTGCAGCGTCCACAGCACGCCCTCGTCGGCGACCAGCAGGCACTTGACGCCCAGTTCGGTGGCCCGCACGGCGTCCTCGACACAGCCGGCGACCGCGTCGTGGCCGCGGGCCCGCAGCCCCGCGCCGCCCGAGCCGGAGCGCACCGAGCCGCCGATGTCCCAGGTGCCGCGCGGGCCGGTGAACAGGCAGAGTTCGATGCCGCGTTCGGCGGTGGCCTCGACCATCTCGGTGATCTCGGCGTCGGTCAGCATCCACACGCCGCTGCCCTGGCTGATGCGGTGGATCGGCACGTCGAGCCGTGCGGACTCCTTGAGCACGACCGCCAGCGCCTCGGGACCCTCGCACGAGGGGATCTCGGTGCGCCAGCGCCCGCCGCCCGGGAAGCTGTGGGCGGAGGCGTCGGCGGGGTCGAGGGCGGGCGCGCCCAGGCCGAGCGCGGTGAGCGCGTGCTCACCGGGCCTGCGGGCTGCCGTGGCGGATGCGTGGTTCACAAGCTGTCCTTAGTGTTCGATATATCGGACAAGGTTCGCGGCTCAGGGTGCGGAAGAGGCCGGGGCGACCGGCCGGGAGTACGCCGGTCCCGGCGCCGTCTGGTCACGCCGGGACCGGCGTACGGCTAGGGGCGGAGCAGCACCTTGCCCACCTTCGGATCACCGGCCCCCACCAGCTCGATGGCCTGCGGGAACCCGGTCAGCGGCAGCTCGTGCGTGACCAGCGGCAGCGGGTCGAGCAGCCCGGCCCCGAACATCCGCACCGTGTGCGCCCAGGCGTCCGGCGGCGCCCCGAAGACGGTGTGCACCTCCAGCTGCCGCACCACCAGGTCGGTCGGGTCGAGGCCGTCGGCGCCCGGCGCCGGGATACCGGTCAGAACCAGCCGTCCGCCGCGGCGGAGCAGCGCCGCGGCGGTGCGCGCGGCGGACGCGGACCCGGCGGTCTCCACGACGACGTCGAAGTCGTCGGGAAGCGGTTCGTCCCTCGTACGGAACCCGGTGGCGCCGAACCGCCGGGCCAGCGGCTCCCGGTCCCGCCCCGTGCCGACCACCAGCAACTCCGCGGGCGAGACGGCCCGCAGGAACTGCACGGCGAACATCCCGAGCGTGCCCGTGCCGACCACCGCGACCCGCTCGCCCGGCCGGGCACCGCCCTTGACCGCGGCGGCGGCCACACAGGCGGCCGGCTCCAGGAGCGCCGCCGCGGTCAGATCGGCCGCGTCCGGCAGGACGTGCAGCAGCCGGGCCGGCAGGGTGAGGGTGGCCGCCATGGCGCCCGGCTGGGTGAAGCCGGTCTCCTCGTAGCCCGCGGTGCACAGGGTGGTCTCGCCCGCGTGACAGCGGTCGCACACCTGGCAGTTGCGAAAGCCCTCGCCGACGACCTTGCGGCCGGTCAGCGCCGCGGGCACCCCGTCGCCCACCGCCCGCACCGTCCCGGACCACTCATGGCCGGGCGTCAGCGGGTAACGGACGTACCCCTGCGGCCGGTTGCCCTGGAACACCTCCCGGTCGCTGCCGCAGATGCCCACCGCGTGCACGGCGACCAGCGCCTCCCCGGGGCCGGGCGGGCGGGGTGTGTGCTCCTCGACCCGGTGCTCGCCCGGCGCCTCGACGACGACCCGCGAACTCACTTCGTGCCCTTCGGCTTACGCTGCTCCCAGCCGTCGGCCCACAGGTCGAACCGGGCCTGCTGCTGCGGGAACTCGGCCGCCGCGTCGACGTCCAGCTCGACGCCGAGGCCGGGCGCGTCGGACAGCTGGAAGTAGCCGTCGACAACCTCGGGCGCGCCCTTGACCACCTTCTTGATCTCCGCGTCGGCGAAGTCGTTGAAGTGCTCCAGGATCTTGAAGTTCGGTGTGGAGAAGCCGACTTGGAGACTGGCCGCGGTCAGCACCGAGCCGCCCACGTTGTGCGGGGCGACGAGCACGTAGTGGGTCTCGGCGGTCGCCGCGAGCTTGCGGGTCTCCCAGATGCCGCCCAGGTGGCCGACGTCCGGCTGGATGATGTCGGCCGCCTGGCTCTCGAACAGCTCGCGGAACTCGATCCGGTCGTGGATCCGCTCGCCGGTGGCGACCGGCAGGTCCACCTTCTCGGCCACCTTCGCGAGCGCCTTCAGGTTCTCCGGCGGCACCGGCTCCTCCAACCAGGCCGGCTTGAACGGCGCCAGTTCCCTGGCGAGGCGGACCGCGGTGGCGGGGGAGAAGCGGCCGTGCATCTCCAGCATCAGCTCCGCCTCCGGGCCGATGGCGTCGCGCACCGCCTCGATGAGGGACACGGAGTACAGGGTCTGCGCGTGGTCGAGCTCGAAGTGGCCGGTGCCGAACGGGTCGATCTTCAGGGCCCGGTAGCCGCGCGCCACGACCTCCTGCGCCGCCTTGTGGTACGCCTCCGGTGTGCGCTCGGTGGTGTACCAGCCGTTGGCGTACGCCTTGACCCGGTCGGTCACCTTGCCGCCGAGCAACTGCCACACCGGGACGCCCAGCGCCTTGCCCTTGATGTCCCAGCAGGCCATCTCGACCACCGCGATCCCGGACATGACGATCTCGCCGGCCCGGCCGTAGTCGCCGTACTTCATACGGCGCGCAAGGTCCTCGACGGCGAACGGATCGGAGCCCAGAATGTGGTTGGCCTCCGCCTCGCGCAGATAGCCGATCAGTGCGTCGGTGTGACCGAGCATCCGGGTCTCGCCGACTCCCGTGATCCCCTCGTCGGTGTGCACCTGGACGTACGTCAGATTGCGCCACGGCGTTCCGACCACGTGCGTGCTGATTCCGGTGATGCGCACGGCAGATGCCCCTCAGCTGTTCGAGATTTCGTCACACGTTCGAAATGCTGGCGTGACAGTAAGGACGGGGCGGCGGGGGTGTCAATGGGTCGAACAGGTAACAGTTTCGGCAAGCCTCTCGACAGTTCTTTCGGGCTCCCACAGAACATTCACAGCCGCCCCTAGGAACGTGACCCGCGCGGAACTTAGTCTTCCCGCGTCATGGACTACTGCGACCCGTGCCGACGGCACCTCAACGGCGCCCTCGCCTGCCCGGGGTGCGGCACACCCGTCGACGATCTGCGCACGCACCCGCGCGAACGCCACGACGCCGATGAGAGCCACGACGGCCACGAGGACGCCTATGAGGGCGAGGACGCCGCTGACGCCGCTGGCGCCGCTGACGCCGCGGCCGGCGAGCCGCGCGGGCGGGCGGCGCGGCGCCGGGAGCAGGGGCGCGGCCGTGGTCGCGGCCGGGGCCGGGCGGCGGCGGACGAGGCACCGGCCGCGGCGGGCGACGCGAGCCGTCGCGACCGCAAGGCCGCCGCGCACCGCAGGCGGCGCCGCCGGATTCTGCTCATCACCGCCGGCTTCGTGCTGGCGGCAGGCGGCCTGAGCCTCGCCGAACTCGGCACGGACGCCCCGTTCTCCGTTCCGCGGCCCGCGGCGGCCGGGGGCGAGTCGGCGGACGGCGGCGGCTCGACCGCGGACCCGCGGGGGCCGGCCGGCCCCGGGCGGGGCACCGCGGCCACGGCGGTCGCGGACACCTCGGGCTCTCCGGACGCCTCCGCGTCCCCGTCGGCGTCCAAGTCCGCGAAGGACAAGGCATCCAAGTCCCCGAACACCACGACCCCGCCCCCCTCCGACACGGAGCCGGGCGGCGGCACGGAGGGAACGCCCCCGGCGCCCACCGCGCCCCCGACAGACGCCCCGGAGACCACCCCACCCGAGACCCCGACCCCCTCCACCCCGCCCCCCGACCCCACCCCCACCCACACCTGCAACCGCTTCCTGTGGTGGTGCACCTAGCGCCCCGCCAGGGCCGCGGGGAACTGAGCGCCAAGCCACAACGGCCCCGCACAGCGGCAACTTTTCAGCGGACGGTGCCGAAGGGTCGCCCCGATAGGGGCGCGGGGAACTGCGCGAACGACCACGACGGCGCCGCACTGAGCCAACGACCGTACCGCGGCAGCTTTTCAGCGGGCGGTGCGGAAGGGCCGCCCCGATAGGGGCGCGGGGAACGGCGCGACCGGCCACGACGGCGCCGCACCGAGCCAACGACCGTACCGCGCCGACTTTTCAGCGCACGGCGTGGATAGGTCGCCCCGTCAGGGGCGCGGGGAACTGCGCGCCAAGCCACAACGCAGCCGCACCGAACCAACGACCGCCCCCCGCCGCCCCCCCGGAGGGCTTGTGCGGGTGCGTGGGGGCCGGGCGCGCAGTTCCCCGCGCCCCTGGGTGACTGGGTGGGCTGCCCTTGCGCGTGTTCGCAGGCGGCCCGGGCGCCCCGCGCCATGTTTCAGAGTTTGACGATCATTTTCCCGGTGTTGTCGCCGCGTAGGACGCCGAGGAATGCCTCCACGTTGTTCTCGATGCCCTGGACGACGGTCTCGCGGTACTTCAGCCGGCCCGCGGCGACCCACGGCCCGACCTCCCGTACGAACTCCGGCTGGAGATCGTAGTGGTCGCCGACCAGGAACCCCTCGATACGGCCGCGGGTCTGGATGAGACGGGCCAGGTTCCGCGGGCCGGGGGCCGGCTCGGTGTTGTTGTAGACGGAGATCATTCCGCAGATCGCGATCCGGCCCCGCAGATTGAGCGCGCCGATGGCGGCCTCCAGGTGCTCGCCGCCGACATTGTCGAAGTAGACGTCGATGCCGTCGGGCGCGGCGGCGCGCAACTGCTCGGCCACCGGACCGTTGCGGTAGTTGAAGGCGGCGTCGAAGCCGTACTCCTCGACCAGCAGCCGCACCTTGTCGTCGGAGCCGGCCGAGCCGACGACCCGTGATGCGCCCTTGAGCCGGGCGAGCTGCCCGACCTGGCTGCCGACGGCACCGGCCGCGCCGGAGACGAACACGGCGTCGCCCTCCTTGAAGGAGGCGGTGCGCAGCAGCCCGACGTAGGCGGTGAGGCCGGTCATGCCGAGGACGCCGAGATAGGCGGACAGGGGTGCGGCCTCCGGGTCGACCTTGACCGCCTGCGCCGCGTCCACGGCGGCGTACTCGCGCCAGCCGAGGTAGTGCAGCACATGGTCGCCGACGGCGATCCCGTCGGCGTGGGAGGCGATGACCTCGCCCACCGCGCCGCCCAGCATGGCCGCGTCCAGCCGGTACGGCTCCGCGTACGACTTGGCCGCGCTCATCCGGCCGCGCATGTAGGGGTCGACGGACAGGTACGTGTTCCGCACCAGCACCTGGCCCTCGCCCGGCGTCGGGACCTCCGTCTCGACCAGGGCGAAGTCCTCCGGCTTCGGCCAGCCGACCGGACGGCTGAGCAGGTGCCATTCGCGGTTGATCATGACAACGCCTCTCCGTTTACTTCAGGAACTGAAACAACAATGGTCCTGAATATTTCATGGTGTCAAGCAACCGGTTACCCTGGGGGCCATGTCCACCCCATCGAAGGCCCACCGCCCCGACGCCCTGACCCTGGAGGTCGTCGAACTCATCGGGGACGTCGTGGCCCGCTTCTACGCCGACTACGAGGAGGCGGCGGGTGAGCACGCCCTGACCGGGGCGCAGGCGCGGCTGCTGAGCCTGCTGTCGCTTGAGCCGCTGCCGATGCGGAAACTGGCGCAGCGGCTGAAGTGCGAGCCGTCGAACGTCACCGGGATCGTGGACCGCCTGGAGGCCCGCGGTCTGGCCGAGCGCCGCCCCGACCCGGCCGACCGCCGGGTGAAGCTCGCGGCGGCCACGGACGAGGGCCGCCGGGTCGCCCGCGACCTGCGCGACGGGCTCCGCTTCGCCCGCGAACCCCTGGCGGCCCTCACCCCCACCGAACGCCAGTCCCTCCGCGACCTCCTCCACCGAATGAGCCACGCGGACCGCCCCGACGAGGCGATCACCCCCTGACCCCGGCAGGACCGACGCGGGGCGACAGCGAGGCAGGACCTGGTGAGTGGGGGCCTGCCGGCCGGTAGGGTCTCGGTATGCGTGAACTCGGGGTGGGTTTCGGTTATCTCCTCAAGGGCCAGCGGTGGATGGCCCGGCACGGCCGGCAGTTCGGGTTCGGGCTGCTGCCCGGCCTGATCACCCTCGTGCTGTACGCGGCGGCCCTGGTCGCGCTCGCGATCTGGGGCGGGGACTTCGTCTCCTGGGCCACCCCCTTCGCCGACGACTGGTCGAGCCCGTGGCAGGGCCTGTTCCGCGGCTTCCTCACCGCCGTGCTCTTCGCCCTGGGCCTGCTGCTGGCCGTACTGACCTTCACCGCGGTCACCCTGCTGGTCGGCCAGCCCTTCTACGAAAGCCTCTCCGAGACGGTCGACCGGGATGTGTCACCCGACGGCACCGCCCCCGAGTCCGGCCTGCCCCTGTGGCGCGACCTGTGGGTCTCGGCCCGCGACAGCCTGCGCATCCTGGTCCGGGCGGCCGTCTGGGGCGTCCTCCTGTTCGCCCTCGGGTTCCTGCCCGTCGTCGGCCAGACGGTCGTACCGGTGATCGGCTTCTTCGTCACCGGCTTCTTCCTCACCGAGGAACTGGCCGCGGTCGCCCTCCAGCGCCGCGGCGTCGAACTCCGTGCACGCCTCGCCCTGCTCCGCTCCCGCAAGCTGCTGGTCTGGGGCTTCGGCACCCCTCTCGGCCTGGCCTTCCTGGTGCCGTTCGTCGCGGTGTTCCTGATGCCCGGCGCGGTCGCCGGCGCGACGCTCCTCGCCCGGGACCTGCGGGGCGAGGAGATCACGGAGGGCGCCGGGGACGCCGATGACTCCGATGACGCGGACGACGCCGGGCACGACCCGCGCGCCGCGCACGACACGGCCGCGCCCGGGCGGACTCAGGTCACCTCCTGAGCGTCGCGTCCGCCGCCACCGTCAGGATCGCCCGTACCTGACCGATGATGTCCAGCCGGTTGCGCACGAACTCCGGGTCGGTGACGGCACCGCTCGCCGGGTCGGTGTTCCCGGCGCCGAACTGGAGCACCGGTGTGTGCACATGACCGCCCGGCAGGGTGTCGTGCAGGCCCAGCCGGTCGCGCAGCAGCGTCGCCCGGTAGGCGATCTCGTTGGACAGATAGTCGCCGCCGCCCCCGGCCCGGGCCGTCGAGCCGGGCGTCGGGCCGTCCGGCCGTACGACGGGAGCGGCGCCGCCCGCCGGTATCTCGGTGACCGTCGTGTTGTCGTACACCGGGAAGCGGCCGGTGTCCGCGGCGACCACGGCGGCGTACGGCAGCGTGGTCGTCGTCCACTGCGGCTGGCTCGCCGGGTCGGCGACCGGGACGGTGCCGGTCACCGACGCGTTGTCGTTGTCGGGGAACCCGCCACGCCAGGCGCCGTTGGTGCGTTCCACGTCGAAGCGTCCGACCCGGCCCTGGCTCACCGTCGTGAACAGGTCCACCGCCGGCAGATACGGCCGCAGCGCCCGCTCCACCACCTGGTCCGCGAAGTCCCGCCAGCGCACCGGGAACACGGCCGTCTCCACGCGCGCGGGCCCCGCCGCCGTCTCGATCACCGTGCCGTCCAGGGCCAGCGCGGTCGCCCCGGACGGATTGGAGATGCGGATGTCCCGGTCGAGGGTGAAGGGGTCGAAGCCGGTCACCAGAATGCGTTTGCCGCCCTTGCCGCCCTTGCTGTTCTTGTCGCGGGGATAGCGCACGTCGGTCTGCCCGCGCGAGGTCCGCTCCAACTCGTCCAGCAGCGCGACCCGTCGGTCCTCGCTCAGCGTGAACCCGGGCTGGTACGCCCTCAGTTGCCGGGTCATGCCCAGCCGGGCCCAGTACAGCGGCCGGTCGTCGTCCCGGCTGAGGTCGCCGACCGCGGGCCCGCGCCCCTGCGCCCGGTCGACGGCCCGCCGCCACAGCGCGGACCCCTCGCGGGCGACGATCCGGCGGGCCTGCTCGAAGGAGCGCGCGCGGCCGAGCGCGCGGGCGAACTCGGGGGCCACGGTGTCGAATCCGGACCGCTTCAGGATCTCCTGGGGCACGGCCCGGTCGAGCCGCTGTTCCTCGGTGGTGGCCGCGGCGCCGGCGGGGGCCGGGCCGGCGGCGGCGGTCGTGGTGGGGGCGGCGAGCCCGGCGAGCAGGGTCAGGCCGAGGACGCCGATGCGAACGCGTAGGGATTTCAAGGGATTTCGAGTCCTTCCGTCGCTGTGGGGCGCGTGCTGCGGGACGGCGGAAGTATCGCGTGACGCATGTGGTCTACGCCATGGCGCCGGGCAGCCGGGCGGCGGCCTCGCGCAGCACCGCCACGAACGCGCGTGCCGCGGGCGACAGCGAGCGTCCGCGGACCGTCGCCGCGTACACCGCGCGCGCCGGGGCGCCCTCGTCGTCCACCCGCAGCAGGGCGACGTCCGGCCGGACCGACTCGGCCGCGAGCGCCGGGACCAGGGCGACGCCGAGACCGGCCGCCACGTACCCCTGCTTGGCGGTCCACTCGGCGACGACATGCGCCACGCGCGGCCGGAAGCCCTGGCGCAGCGCGGCGTCCAGCAGGGTGCCCTCGGGGCGCGGCCCGCCGGAGATCCAGTCGGCGTCGGCGAGCAGGGCGAGCCGGACGGTGCCGGCGCCGGCCAGCGGATGGCCGGCGGGGACGGCGACGTACAGGCACTCGTCGAGGAGATGGTGCAGGGAGTACGCGGCCAGCGGGGCGTTGCCCGTCGTGGAGACGACCGCCAGGTCGAGATGGCCGGCCGAGAGCCGGTCCAGCAGCGCGGGGGTCAGGCCCTCCTCGCGGGTGATGCGGACGCCGGGGTGACGGGCGCGGAAGGCGGCCAGGGCGCGCGGCACCAGCGCCGCGTCGGCGGTGGCGAAGGCGCCGAACCGCAGCCGCCCGTCGGTCAGTTCACGCAGCGCCCTCAGTTCCCGCATGGCCTCGTGCAGCGCCCCGGCGACGTTCTCGGCGTGCGGGACGAGCGCCCGGCCCGCCTCGGTGAGCCGCACCCCGCGCGGCAGCCGGTCGAACAGCGGGGCGCCGCCGAGCGCCGACTCCAGCGAGGCGATCTGCCGGGACACCGCCGACTGGGTCCAGCCGAGCGTCCGCGCGGCCACGGTGAAGGAGCCGCCACGGGCCACCTCCAGGAACGCGCGCAGCCACAGCGTGGCGAGGTCGGGCAGCTCGTACGGCGATTTGTCATGCGGGGTGGGCATGGCAGCCATGCTAGACATTCGCTTGTCGCATCACGGAGGCGGACCTAACGTCGTCACGTCACCGGCGTCCGGCCCGGCCGCCGCCCCCTCCGAAGGAGCCCCGTGCAGATCACCTTGGGCAACCCCGCGTCCGCGCCGCAGCCTCTGAGCCCCTACTACTCCCAGGTCGCCCGCGTCGAACACGCCGACGGCAGCGCCCTGTTGTTCATCTCCGGCCAGATCGCCGAGGGCGCCACCTTGGCCGAGCAGTCCCGCGGCATCTTCGAGACGATCGCCGCCCTGCTCGAAGCCCACGGCGCGACCCTGGCGGACATCATCAACATCCGCACCTACCTCACCGACATGGACGGCCTCCCCGAATACGCCGCGGTACGCCAAGAATTCCTCACCACCACCCCACCCACCAGCATGACCTTCGAGACCCCCCGCCTGTTCCACCCCAAGGCCCAAATAGAAATAGAAGCAATAGCAGCGATCAGCCCCCCAAAGGGGGCGCGGGGAACGGCGCGCTCAACCACAACGAACCCGCAGTGAACGACGTCGATCGGGCCCCCGTAGGGGGCGGCGCGGGGAACTGCGCGCTCAGCCACAGCGAACCCGCAGTGATCGACGTCGATTGGGCCCCCGAAGGGGCGCGCGGGGAACTGCGCGCCAAGCCACAATGCACCCGCAGTGAACGACGTCGATTGGCCCCTGGTGCTAACCCCGGACCCCGAAGCCGTACACCGTCTCCGAGCGGTACGTCGCGCCGGGGCGCAACTCGGTGGTGGGGAAGTCCGGGCGGTTCGGGGAGTCCGGGAAGTGCTGGGTCTCCAGCGCGAGACCGTCGCCGGGCGCGAAGGGATCGCCCAGGTGGTCGGCGGTGTACAGCTGGACGCCCGGCTCGGTCGTCGAAACCGTCAGCACCCGCCCGGACGCCGCGTCGTACAACTCGCCCACCGCGACCGGAACGTCCGTGACGCCCTTGTCGAGGACCAGGTTGTGGTCGTAGCCGGCGCCCACCTTGCGCGCCGTGCGGAAGTCGAACCGGGTGCCCGTCACGTCCGCCAGTTCCCCGGTCGGGATCAGATCCGCGTCGACCGGAGTGAACCGGGAGGCGGCGAGCCGCAGTTCGTGCCCGCCCGCGTTGCCACCGCCGGCCAGGTTGAAGTAGCTGTGGTTGGTGAGGTTGACCAGCGTCGGCGCGTCCGTCACCGCCTCGTACCCGATGCGCAGCGCCCCGGACGCGTCCAGCGCGTACGTCACCGTCACCTCCAGGCGGCCAGGGAAGCCCTCCTCGCCGTGCGGGCTGATCCGCGTCAGACGTACGCCGTGCTCGACCGGCTCCGCGTCCCATACGCGCTTGTCGAAGCCGCGCTCCCCGCCGTGCAGGGAGTTGGGGCCGTTGTTCGGCTCCAGCGCGTAGACCAGGCCGTCCAGCGGGAAGCGTGCGCCCGCGATCCGGTTGGCGTAGCGGCCGATCACGGCGCCGACGTACGGCTCCGGATGGGCGACATAGCCGTCCAGGGCGGCGAACCCCAGCACGACGTTCGCCGTCCGCCCGTCCCGGTCCGGGACCTCGACGCACTGCACGATCCCGCCGTACGTCAGGACCCGCACCCGCACCCCGGCGCGCTCCAGCGTCCAGCGGTGGACCCGGGTGCCGTCGGAAAGTGTGCCGAAAAGTTCGCTCATGTGGGAAACCCTAGGTCACGGGTTCCGCGCCGTGACGGTCCGGTAGGCGATCGTCGCGAGCCGCTGCTGGCCGTCCTTGCTCGGGTGGAACCAGTCCCAGTGGCTGAGCTGCTCGGTGCTGAACTCGAAGTCGAACACGGCGCCCCCGTCGAAGCGGCACCGCCGGTCCTTGGCGCACACCTCCGCGAGGACCTTGTTGTACGCCTCCACCCGCTCCTGCACCGTGTCCCGGCGCTTCGTGGCCACCAGGTCCAGCGCGTCCGCGTCGCCCAGCATCGACGGGCAGATGCCCAGCTTCCACACCTGCTTGCCGAGCGGGTTGGTGCGGCCCTGCGACCACAGCCGCTTGAGGTTCGGCACGCTCGCCACATACACCTGCGTCTTCGGCAGCGCCGCGCGCAGCGTCGCCATCGCCTCCTCGAACCCCTCGCGGAAACGGGTCACCGACGTCATCGCCGACGTCGTGGCCCGGCAGGCGTCGTTGGCCCCGATCATCACCGTCACCAACTCGGGCGCGCGCGTCACCGCCTGCGCCATCTGGTCGGCGAGGTCACGCATCCGGGCGCCGGTCACGGCGTAGTTCCAGCTGTTCTCGGCCGCCCGGGACCGCCCGAGCAACTGCACCGCCAGGCTGTCCACCTCGGTGCCGGTGCCGGTCGCCCAGGACACCTCCGGGCAGTCCGAGAGCACCGTGCACGCGTCGAAGCCCCGGGTGATGGAGTCGCCGACGGCGGCGATCGAGGCCGGGCTGCGGTTCCACACCACGGCCGCCCGCGCCTTGGTGCCGCCCGGCGCCGGGGAGTTGTCGCCCGCGGCCTCGCATCCCGCGACGCCCAGGACCGCCGCCAGCACGACGGTGAGCACGGCTCGTGAACGCCGGCGTCGGTTTCGCATCCCCTGGTCCATCCCCTTGTCGTGCCGCCGACGCGCCGTCATGGCCGTCGTCCCGTCGTGGTCCCCAACCCATAACAACGCGCGAGGGTTCCCGGCGTGCGGCATGCAACGTCTCACACCCGTACAAGCGTCCCCCTGGGTGAATGGCGGCGTTTCCTGGCGCCGGGACGGACGGTACGTCACACTCCGCCCGCCGCCGCACGGTAGCCTCGCCATCAACGCGGCCGTCCTGTCACAGCCGCCCAGCCAGACCGCACCCTGTCCCGCTCAGCCCGGAGGTCCCGGTGACGACACGTGGAGTTCTGTACGTGCACTCCGCGCCGCGCGCGCTGTGCCCGCACGTCGAGTGGGCCGTCGCCGGGGTGCTCGGCACTCGCGTCAGCCTCGACTGGATCCGGCAGCCCGCCGCCCCCGGCACCTGGCGCTCGGAGTTCTCCTGGCAGGGCGAGCCCGGCACCGCGTCCAAGCTGGCGTCCGCGCTGCGCGGCTGGCACCTGCTGCGCTTCGAGGTCACCGCGGAGCCCTGCCCCACGGCCGAGGGCGAGCGCTACAGCTGCACCCCCGACCTCGGCATCTTCCACGCCGTCACCGGTATCCACGGCGACATCCTGATCCCCGAGGACCGGCTGCGCGCGGCGCTGACCCGGTCCCAGCGCGGCGAGACGGACCTGGAGGCGGAGATCGCCAAGCTCCTGGGCAAGCCCTGGGACGACGAACTGGAACCCTTCAGATACGCCGGAGAAGGCGCCCCGGTCCGCTGGCTCCACCAGGTCGTATAGCGCCCTCAGCGCAGGAGCGCCCCGTAAGGGGCGCGGGGCTGTGTACCTATGCGGCTCCGCCGCGCGGGCGCGACCAGCCACAAACAACCCGCACCCGGCAACACAACCAATCCCCCAACGGCGCATGGCCCGACCTCCGCAAAAGGAGACCGAGCCATGAAGCACGCCGCTGACATAAGAGCCGCTGACGTCAGAGCGATCGAAACGCCAGTACCACGTTGTGCCCACCGAACCCGAACGAGTCGTTCAGCGCGGCGATACGGCCCTCGGGAAGCCGCCGCGCCTCCCCGTGGACCACGTCCGCGTCCAGCTCGGGGTCGGGGTTGTCGAGGTTGATGGTCGGCGGGGCGATCCGATGCACCAGCGCGAGCACCGACGCGACGGTCTCGATCCCGCCGGCACCGCCGAGCAGATGCCCGGTCATCGACTTGGTCGCGGAGATCGCCATGTGGTCGACATCATCGCCGAACACCTTCCGCAGCGCCTTGACCTCGGCGATGTCACCCTGCGGGGTCGAGGTGGCGTGCGCGTTGACGTGCACGATCTCGGCCGGCTTCAGATCGGTGTTGTCGAGCAGGTTCTGCAGCGCGTGCGCGATGCCGTTGCCGGACGGCTCCGGCTGCGTGATGTGGTGGCCGTCGGCGGAGATGCCCTGGCCGACCGCCTCGGCGTACATCCGGGCGCCGCGGGCCTTCGCGTGCTCCTCGGACTCCAGGACGATCACACCGGCGCCCTCACCGAGCACAAAGCCGTCCCGGCCGCTGTCGTAGGGACGCGAGGCGCCCTGCGGGTCGTCGTTGTTCTTGGACATCGCCATCATGTTGCCGAACGCGGCGATGGGCAGCGGATGGATGGCCGCCTCCGTGCCACCCGCGACGACGATGTCGGCGCGGCCGGTGCGGATCATCTCGATGGCGTAGCCGATGGCCTCCGCGCCCGAGGCGCAGGCCGACACCGGGGTGTGCACCCCGGCGCGCGCACCCAGCTCGATCCCGACGTTGGCGGCGGGGGAATTGGGCATCAGCATCGGCACGGTGTGCGGGGAGACACGGCGTACGCCCTTCTCCCGGAGCACGTCGTACTGGTCGAGCAGTGTCGTCACCCCGCCGATGCCGGAGGCGATGACCGCGCCCAGCCGGTCGGGGTTCACGGAGCCGTCCTCACCGGCCTTGGCGGTGAAACCGGCGTCCTTCCAGGCTTCCTGAGCGGCGATCAGCGCGAACTGCGCGGACCGGTCCAGCTTGCGGGCCTGCGGGCGCGGAATGATCTCGCCCGGTTCGACGGCGATCTGTGCGGCGATGCGGACCGGCAGGTCGGCGGCCCACTCCTGCTCAAGGAGACGGACGCCGGACGTGCCGGCGAGCAGGGCCTTCCAGGTAGAGGCTGCGTCGCCACCCAGCGGTGTGGTTGCGCCGATACCGGTGACGACCACGGTGCGATTGGTCGGGCTCACGGGAATTCTTTCTCCAACGGATACGGGATTCAGCGGCGCCACCGCCGGGTGGCGGGGCATTGCAGCCTCGGGACTGGGCGGTGGCTCAGCCCTGGTGCTTGAGGATGTACTCGGTCGCGTCGCCGACGGTCTTGAGGTTCTTGACGTCCTCGTCCGGGATCTTGACGTCGAAGCGCTCTTCGGCGGCGACGACGACCTCGACCATGGACAGCGAGTCGACGTCCAGGTCGTCGGTGAAGGACTTGTCCAGCTGGACGTCCTCAACCGGGATGCCGGCGATCTCGTTCACGATGTCGGCGAGACCGGCGACGATCTCTTCCTGAGTGGCGGCCATGTCAGGCGCTCCTTCTTCGATATCCAGACGGGTTGGTGGCGCCCGCCGCGTCAGCGGCAGGTGTTGCTGAGCCGTACCGGACGCATGATCCGGCACGGAGTGCCTAGGGGAGGGTAACGACCGTGGCGGCGTAGACGAGACCCGCCCCGAATCCGATGACGAGCGCGGTGTCGCCGCTCTTCGCCTCGCCGGTCGCCAGAAGCCGCTCCATCGCGAGCGGGATCGAGGCGGCCGACGTGTTGCCGGTGGTGCGGATGTCACGGGCGACCGTGACGTGCTCCGGCAGTTTGAGGGTCTTCACCATCGAGTCGATGATCCGCACATTGGCCTGGTGCGGGATGAAGACGTCCAGGTCGTCCGGGGTGAGGCCGGAGGCGTCCAGCGCCTCCTTGGCGACCTTCGCCATCTCGAACACGGCCCAGCGGAACACCGCCTGGCCCTCCTGGGTGATCGCGGGGAACTTGACGTTGCCCGCGCTGTCGAGGGGGAGTTCGGAGACGTCGCCGTTCCGGAAGCGGTCCCAGGGCACGGTCTGCTTGATCGTGTCGGCCTTGTCGCCCTCGGAGCCCCACACGGTCGGGCCGATCGCGGGCTCCTGAGAGGGGCCGACCAGGACGGCGCCCGCGCCGTCACCGAACAGGAAGGCCGTCGCCCGGTCCTCCAGGTCGGTCAGGTCGGAGAGCCGTTCCACGCCGATGACCAGTACGTACTCCGCCGAGCCCTCGACGACCATGCCCTTGGCGAGGGTGAGGCCGTAGCCGAAGCCGGCGCAGCCCGCCGAGATGTCGAAGGCGGCGGCCTTGTCCGTGCCGAGCTTGTCGGCGATCTCGGTGGCGACGGCCGGGGTCTGACTGAAGTGCGAGACGGTCGACACGACGACGGCGCCGATCTGCTCGGCGGAGATGCCCGCGTCCGCGATCGCCTTGCCCGCGGCCTCGATCGACATCGCGGCGACCGTCTCGTCGGGGCCCGCCCAGTGCCGGGTCTCGATGCCGGAGCGCGAGCGGATCCACTCGTCGGAGGAGTCGATCCGCTCCAGGATCACCTCGTTGGGCACGACCCGGGTCGGGCGGTAGCCGCCGACACCGAGGATGCGCGCGTACGGGGCGCCCTTGCTGGGCTTGATCTTCGACATGGTCGGTACGGCTCCTTAGGCGGGCGCGTGCTCGGAGACCAGCTCCCGGGCCGCGTCGAGGTCGTCGGGGGTCTTCAGGGCCAGCGTCCGGACGCCGGGCAGGGCGCGCTTGGCCAGGCCGGTCAGCGTGCCGCCGGGGCACACCTCCAGCAGCGCGGTGACGCCCAGCTCCTTGAACGTCTCCATGCACAGGTCCCAGCGGACCGGGTTGGCGACCTGGCCGACCAGCCGGTCCAGCACCTCGGCGCCTGCGCCCACGGTCCGGCCGTCCTTGTTGGAGACGTAGGCGACCTTCGGGTCGGCGGGCGTGAGGTCCGCCGCGGCCTTCGCCAGCGCCTCGACCGCGGGCGCCATATGCCGGGTGTGGAAGGCGCCGGCCACCTTGAGCGGCATGACCTTGCGGACGCCCTCGGGCTTGTCCTCGGCCAGCGCGGCCAGCTGCTCCAGCGTGCCCGCGGCGACGATCTGGCCCGCGCCGTTGATGTTCGCGGGGGTCAGGCCCAGCTTCTCCAGGTGCGCCACGGACACCTCGGGGTCGCCGCCGAGCAGCGCCGACATGCCCGTCTCGGTGATCGCGGCGGCGTCCGCCATCGCCAGCCCGCGCCTGCGTACGAGGCTCAGCGCCGCGGTGTCGTCCAGGACGCCGGCGAACGCGGCCGCCGTGATCTCGCCGACGCTGTGTCCGGCCACGGCGTCGGGCGTGATGTCACCCAGTGCCGCGGCGGACAGGATCCCGGCGGCGACCAGCAGCGGCTGGGCCACCGCGGTGTCACGGATGGCGTCCGCGTCGGCCTGGGTGCCGTAGTGGATCAGGTCCAGTCCGATGGCGTCGGACCACGCGGCGACGCGGTCGGCGGCACCGGGGAGATCGAGCCAGGGGGTCAGAAAGCCGGGCGTCTGGGCGCCCTGGCCGGGAGCGACGAGTACGAGCACTCTCACACTCTCTCTTGGGGACGGCCGGGGCCGCCCGTGGGGACAAGGACGAAGAACACGAGGGGGTTTTGTGGGTCTCCGACAAAAGGCTAGGACTGGGGATCTCCATCGGCCAGACGCCCCAGGATCAGCGCGATCCGTAGCGTGAACGCGGATCGTACATCGGACGGTGACCATCCGGTGACGTCTGTCACACGTCGGAGCCGGTAGCGCACGGTGTTCGGGTGAACGAAGAGCATGCGGGCGGCGCCCTCCAGGCTGCTCGCCTGTTCCAGATAGACACTCAAGGTTTCCAGCAGGGCCGAACCGGCCTCTTCGAGCGGTCTGTAGATCTCCTCCACCAGCTGCTCACGGGCGCTCGGATCGCTCGCGATGGCACGTTCCGGAAGCAGGTCGTCCGCCAGGACCGGGCGCGGTGCGTCCTGCCAGGCGGAACATGCCTTCAGCCCCGCCGCGGCGGCCTGCGCGGACCGGGTCGCGGCCAGCAGATCGGGCACCACGGGCCCGGCCACGACGGGTCCCGCGGCGAACGGGCCGATCAGCGACTTGGCGACGGCCAGCGGGTTGTCGCTGCCGCCGGCGACGACGACCAGCCGGTCGCCGAGCACCCCGGTGAGCACCTGGAGCTTGGCGTGTCGTGCGGCCCGCCGAATGGCCTCCACGGTCAGCTCGCTGTCGCCGTCCGGCGCGGTCCCGAGCACGACGCACACATGCTCGGGGGAGTTCCAGCCGAGCGCAGCGGCCCGGCTGACGGCGCCCTCGTCGGCCTCCCCGCTGAGCACGGCGTTGACCACCAGGGACTCAAGCCGCGCGTCCCAGGCACCGCGTGCCTCGGCGGCCTGCGCGTACACCTGGGCGGTGGCGAACGCGATCTCCCGGGCGTACACCAGCAGCGCCTCGCGCAGCACGCCCTCGTCGCCGGGCGCGGCCACCTCGTCGATCGCCGATTCCATGACCTCGATGGTGGTCCGCACCATCTCCACGGTCTGGCGCAGCGTGATGGCCCTCGTCAGCTCGCGCGGCGCGGTGCCGAAGACGTCCGTCGAGATGGCCTGCGGGGCGTCCGGGTGCCGGAACCACTCGGTGAAGGCGGCGATACCGGCCTGGGCCACGAGCCCGATCCAGGATCGATTCTCCGGGGGCATCGCCCGGTACCACGGCAGGGACTCGTCCATGCGGGCGATGGCCTGGGCGGCGAGGCTGCCGGACGACTTCTCCAGCCGCCGCAGGGTCGCGGAGTGCGGGTGCACTCCGTGCGATGCGGGGTCGGGGTTGCGGGATTCTGGTTCGGGCACGGTGACAAGACTGCCTCATCCGGACGGCGGTACGTGTCGCCGGGGGCTCGCCTTGGCAGTGGGCGTCCACCGTGGGTGGTTTCGGCCGTCACCGGGTGCGGGTGCGTTGTGGCTTGTCGCGCCTGCGCGGCGGAGCCGCATATGTACACAGCCCCGCGCCCCCCTGCGGGGGGCCTTGGCCGTTGTTCGGGTGCGGGTGCGTTGTGGCTGGTCGCGCCTGCGCGGCGGAGCCGCATATGTACACAGCCCCGCGCCCCTTTGAGGGGCGGGTTAACGTGGGGGTGTGATGGATGTGCGGCGGGCTGGGGAGCGGTATGTGGGTGGGGATGGGCCGGGTGGGATCGAGAGTTGGCATGCCTTCGCGTTCGGTCCGCACTATGATCCCGACAATCTCCGTTTCGGTGCGCTCATCGCTTGTAATGAGGAGCGGCTGGCGGTCGGCGCCGGGTTTGATGAGCACCCGCACAGCCATACCGAGATCGTCACCTGGGTCGTGGAGGGCGAGCTGACCCACCGTGACTCGACGGGCCGCGAGACCGTGCTGGGCCCGGGCGACGTCCAGCGCCTCAGCTCCGCGGCCGGTGTCCGCCATGTGGAGCGCAACGACGGCCCGGTGCCGCTGACCTTCGTCCAGATGTGGCTGGCCCCGCGGACCCCCGGCGGCATCCCCGGCTACGAGATCGTCCGAGGCATCGCCGACTCCACCCCGTACGCCGTCCCCGAGGCCGGCGCGATGCTCCACGTACGGCGGCTGCGGCCCGGAGAGCGCACGGCGCTGCCGGACGCCGCGTACCTCTACCTGCACATGGTGCGCGGAGCGCTGCGGTTCGCGGCGCAGCGCCTGGAGGCGGGCGACTCGGCCCGCATCACGGCCGCACAGGGCCTGGAGGCGGTCGCGGAGACGGGGGCGGAGCTGCTGCTGTGGGAGATGGCCGCGTAGGGCGCGGGAAGCGCCCGGCGGGCCTCAGCCGCGCAGTTCCGAGAGCACCGCGTCCGTGAACACCGGCCACGCCTCGATCGCCCAGGTGCCGAAGGCGCGGTCGGTCAGCGCGACGCCCGCCGCCCGCGCGTCCGGGTCGATCCACAGGAACGTACCGGACTGCCCGAAGTGTCCGAAGGTACGCGGGGAGGACGAACCGCCCGTCCAGTGCGGCGACTTGGCGTCGCGGATCTCGAAACCCAGCCCCCAGTCGTTCGGGTTCTGGTGCCCGTACCCCGGCAGGACGCCCTTGGTCCCCGGGTACTGCACGGTCATCGCCTGGGCGACCGTCCGCGGATCCAGCAGCCGGGGCGCCTGCACCTCGGCCGCGAACCGCAGCAGGTCCGCCACCGTCGACACCCCGTCCTTCGCGGGCGAGCCCTCCAGCGACGTGTCCGTCATGCCCAGCGGCTCCAGCACCGCCTGCCGCAGATACTCGGCGAACGGGATGTCGGTCGCCTTGGCGAGGTGGTCGCCGAGCTGCTCGAAGCCGGCGTTGGAGTACAGCCGCCGCTCCCCGGGCGGTGCGGTCACCCGGTGCTCGTCGAAGGCCAGCCCGGAGGTGTGGGCGAGCAGATGACGGACCGTCGCGCCGGGCGGCCCCGCCGGTTCGTCGAGCTCGATCGCCCCCTCCTCGTACGCGACGAGCGCCGCGTACGCCGTGAGCGGCTTGGTGACCGAGGCCAGCGGGAAGCGCAGGCCGGCCGGCCCGTGGGTCCCCAGCACCGTTCCGTCGGCCCGTACGACACCCGCCGCGGCGGTCGCCACGGGCCACTTACCGACCAACGCAAGACTCTGCAACGCCATACGGCCGAGCTTAGGTCCTCAGAGTCTCAGCTCCAGCAAAGGGTCCGGCTTGGGCCGGAAGCCGAGGGAGTCGTACAGCGGGCGGGCCTCGGCGGAGGCGGTGAGCTGGACCTGGGCGGCGCCGCGGGAGCGGAACCACTCCAGCAGTTCGCCCATGCACGCGCGCGCGTATCCGCGGCGGCGGGCGCCGGGGTCGGTGGCGACGCTGAACACGAAGCCGACCGTGCCCTGCGGGTTGCGGGTCCGGCCGATCCGGTATTCGATCGTGCCGGCCACCAGTGCGGCCAGCGCCCCCGGCCGCTCGGGGTGGTCCACGACGAACGCGGCGAAGTCGCCGTCCGGCTCGGCGAGCCGGCCGCGCAGGGTCGGCAGGGACTCCCCGTGCCAGTCCGTGGACGGGTCGGACCCGAACATTGAGTCGATCATGACCTGCCGCAGCCGCAGAACTTCCTGTGCATCATCGGGAGTTGCCCGCCGAACAAGACTCATACCGCCCACGCTACGCTCCGCTGGATTTGCCGCGACATGCCGTCGGCCGTCCGCGGCACCGTCGCAGCCGCCCGCGCAGTCCCCCGCGCCCCTGACGGCACGCACCTGGCGTGATTTGTCGCACCCTGAAGGACCGCGGGGAGCTGCGCGACAAGCCCCAACGCACCCGCACCCGAAAGACGGCGGCTGAGCCCCGTCAGGGGCGCGGGGAACGGCGCGAGAAACCACAACGCACCCGCACTGGAAGGACGGCGGGTGTCGCCCCGATAGGGGCGCGGGGAACGGCGCGACAAGCCACAATGCACCCCGCACCCGAAGAACGGCGGCTGAGCCCCGTCAGGGGCGCGGGGAACGGCGCGAGAAACCACAACGCACCCGCACCCGAAAGACGGCGGGTGTCGCCCCGATAGGGGCGCGGGGAACTGCGCGACAAGCCCCAACGCACCCGCACCCGAAGAACGGCGGCTGAGCCCCGTCAGGGGCGCGGGGAACGGCGCGAGAAACCACAACCCACCCGCACCCGAAGAACGGCCGAGGCCCCGCAGGGGGGCGCGGGGAACTGCGCGACAAGCCACCACGCACCCGCACCCGAAAGACGACCCAAGCCCCCCAAGCCCCCCAAGCCCCCCAACCCCCCAAACCGCCCCCACCACCCCGCACCCGAAGAACGCCACGGCAAGCAACACCACCCTCTCCGCCAAGCCGGCGGCAGCCCCTTGCTTGGAGTGCGCTCAAAGGTCATAGCGTGGAACCCATGACGGTGATGCAGACCACGCCCGCGGCCACCGAGCAAGCCCAGACCCCCGCCGACCTCTGCTCCGCCCCACCCCGCCGGCACCCGCGCCCCGACGGCCAGGACCAGTACACGATCAGCGAGGTCGTCGCCTTCACCGGCCTGACCGCCCACACCCTGCGCTGGTACGAACGCATCGGCCTGATGTCCCACATCGACCGCTCGCACACCGGCCAGCGCCGCTACACCAACCGCGACCTGGACTGGCTCGACCTGGTCACCAAGCTGCGGCTGACCGGTATGCCGGTCGCGGACATGGTCCGGTACGCGGAGCTGGTGCGCGAGGGCGACCACACCTTCCTGGAGCGGCACGAACTGCTGGAGTCCACCCGCCGGGACGTGCTGTCCCGGATCGCGGAACTCCAGGACACCCTCGCCGTACTGGACCGGAAGATCAGCTTCTACGCGGACGCCGGGCGCGACTTCGAGCGGGAGCGGGCCGGCCGCTGACCGCGGCGGCTACAGCTCCGCCAGCAGTTCCGCCTTCTTCACGGCGAACTCCTCGTCCGTGACCAGCCCCGCCCGGTGCAGTTCCCCGAGGTGCCGGATCCGCTCGGCGATGTCGGCGGGGTCGCGGCGGCGCGGTGTCGCCGGCACCGCGGCCGCGGGCCCGCGCGCCCGCACCGCGGCCAGCACGGCCGCGGCGAAGGGCAGCGATTCATGGACGGGCCCGTAGCCGAGGCCGAAGACGACCGTCGCCGGGTCCTGGTCGGGCTGGGCGGTCCGGCCGGCGGCGGGGGAGCGGTGCAGCAGCCGCAGATGGCCCTCGAACACCTCGGGGGAGCGCCATTCGACGCCGCCGAGGTCGGCGACCTGGAAGCGCTGGTCGCCGGCCTTCCACTTGGCGGTGGATGCGCCCGTCCAGGACCAGCGGAAGTGCACCGAGGTCCCGTCGAAGGACGCCTTCCCGTCGTACGCCTTGAAGTGCCGGGGCGCCTCGGGCGCGGCCACCAGGTGGCGCTCGACCGGGCCGGACTCGGTGAGCTGTGCGCGCAGTTCGTCGGCGTAGTACTCGGCGAGGGTGGCCCGCTCGGCGGGCAGCACCAGCCGGTAGGGGTCGCTGTGCTCCTTGAGCTGCCCGTCCGCCGCCTCCATCAGCGGATCGGCGCCGGGCCGTGGTTCCGCGCGCAGCACGACCGTGCCGCGCCGTCCGGGGGAGAGCGTCACCCCTTCGAGCGCGGCCAGCGGGACGCGTCGTTCCCCGAGCGCCTGGAACAACTTGGGCGTTCGAATCCCCCGTTCGTAACGGATGAGCACGGAGTCGGACTCGAACTCCCAGGCGGCATGAAATCCGGCCAGCACGTCACCCATGCGGCTCATCGTATGCGGCACAAGCTCCTCCGTCCCTCCCCGAGCAGACCGCACTTCCTGCAAGTTCTACGCGCGTTCGACCGTCGAGCCGTCGGTCAGACCCGTCCGGCACCCCTCGTCGTCGCGGGCGCACGTCACCGAGTGGTACGCGCCCACGCCGACGTCGGCCAGGTTGCGCAGGCTGTCCGTGCCCGGCTCGAAATAGCCGCTGTGCCCCTGGGCGTCCCGAGCCGACAGCACCCGCGCGCCGAACGCGCCGGAGACCGGGTCCGCGCCGTGCCCGAGCCCCCCGACCTCCAGGTAGGGCACGTCCTGGATCCAGTCGGTGGGATCCCGCATCGCCCACACCCGGGCGTCCGTACCGAGGTGCGCGGCCTTCGCGACCCGCATGCCGGGGCTCGCGGCCACCGCCAGGTCGGTCACCCGGCGCGGCATGCCGTGCGCGGCCACCCCGCAGACCACGGAGCCGTAGCTGTGGCAGAACAGCGACAGGGGCGCGGCGCCGGGCAGCGACCGCAGCAGCGCGTTCAGCCGGACGGCGCCGTCCTCGGCGCGCATCGCGGTGGCCGCGTCGACGCCGAGGCCGCTGGGCGAGGTGTAGTCGGCCCAGGCGATCACGGCCGTACGGGTCGTGGGGCTCTGGGTGCGCTCCGCCGAGTACAGCGCCTTGGCCATGCCGACCGGCGCCGAGTACGGGCTGTACGTCTTCTGGAAGGTGAGCAGGTCGGTGTCGACGCCGGGGACGACGACCGAGATCCGCTCCGCCTTGCGCAGGCTGCCGAACACCTCGGCGATCCGGCCCGGGCCCGCGGGGTCGAAGGCCAGGATGTGCCGGCCCTTGGTCAGCAGTGCCTCGAAGCGGTGCATACGACGGCCCGCCTGCTGCTGGCCGGCGGGCGTGAGCCTGTTGTCGTGCATGCGTTTCTTCTCGGCCTCGCGCGCATGGTCGAGGGCGATGCGGTTGGCGCGGTAGCGCAGTTCGACCGGGGCGCCGTTCATGTTGCCGACCGCGAGCGGGTACCGGTGCGCCAGCCGGACGCGCTCCTGCGCGCTGAGCGAGGCGAAGAACCGGCTGAGCACGGCGGGGGCCGCGTGCGGGTCGGGCAGCCGGTGGCCGTGCACGCTGCCGTGCTCCCACGCCGTGAGCGAGGCCGACAGGGCGCTCGCCTCCCGGTGGCTGCGCAGGGCGGTCCAGCCGGTGGTCGCGAGCATCACGAACACGACGGCCAGGGCGAGCAGTGCGCGCCAGACGTTGAGTTGCGGGGAGGTGTCGAAGGAAGTCACTGGGAGGACACACTAGGAGAACGAGAGGGTCTCGCGGTAACCGAGTGACGGGTATCACGTTTCGACGGACGCGGCGGGTTCAGTCCGCTCGCCAGCTCCCGATCAGCTCGGGTCCCACCAGGTCCAGATATGACCTGGTGAGGTCGCGTATCGCCGCGACGCTGACGTCGTCGCCCGCCGACCATGCGCGCCCGGTGACCCTTATCACCGCGCCGAACACGGCCACCAGCAGGCGCGGGCGCGGGTCCGTCTCGACGTCCACCCCCTCGCGCTCGGCGAGCAGCCGGGCCAGCGCGTCCTCCGTCTCCACGGCGCGGCGCAGATGGGCGGCGAGCAGCACGGGCGTCGACTCGATCACCCGGAACATGCGCAGATAGGTCTCGACCGGGACGACGGAGGCGATGGCCTCGTTCACGGTCTCCCAGCCCTCCAGCACGGCCTGGCGCAGCGCCTCAAGCGGGGGCTCGCACGGCGGGCGCTCGCGCACCGCGCGCAGGAAGTGGGCCTCGGCGATCTCCTCGATGGCGAAGGCCGCTTCCTCCTTTCCGGGGAAGTACCGGAAGAATGTGCGCTGCGACACCTCGACGGCGTCGGCGATCTCGTCGACGGTCGTCTGTTCGTACCCCTGGGTGGTGAACAGGTCGAGTGCGGCGTGCAGCAGGGCGTCCCGGGTACGGCGCTTCTTGCGTTCGCGCAGCGTCTCCACGGGCCTCCTCCACCTCTTGGGCGAACCGTTCTCCCAGTTCAGGCTATATGTGAGTGACATGACAGTTACCGACTTGTGAATTGGTTTGTCAATTGTCAGACGCTGTCATTAGCCTCGAAGGTATGACTAGTCAGACCACCATCGACGCGGCGGGGTCGGGGGACAAGGCGGACCGGGTTCCGTCGGACCCGTCGGTCCAGGCCCCGGCCGCGGGCCTGCGCGGCCATCCGTGGCTCACGCTCATCACCGTTGCCGTAGGGGTCATGATGGTGGCCCTCGACGGCACCATCGTGGCCATCGCCAACCCGGCGATCCAGAAGGACCTCGGCGCGACCTTCGCCCAGGTCCAGTGGATCACCAACGGGTACTTCCTCGCACTCGCGGTCTCCCTGATCACCGCGGGCAAGCTCGGTGACCGCTTCGGTCACCGGCAGACCTTCCTGATCGGCGTGGTCGGCTTCGCCGCCGCGTCGGGCGCCATCGGCCTGTCCGACAGCATCGGGCTCGTCGTCACCTTCCGTGTCTTCCAGGGCCTGTTCGGCGCGCTGCTGATGCCGGCCGCGCTCGGCCTGCTGCGGGCCACCTTCCCGGCCGAGAAGCTCAACATGGCGATCGGCATCTGGGGCATGGTCATCGGTGCCTCCACCGCGGGCGGCCCGATCCTCGGCGGCGTCCTGGTCGAGCACGTCAACTGGCAGTCGGTGTTCTTCATCAACGTGCCGGTCGGCGTCATCGCGCTCGTCCTCGGCGTGCTGATCCTCAAGGACCACCGCGCCGAGAACGCGCCGCGCTCCTTCGACATCCCCGGCATCGTCCTGCTGTCCGGCGCGATGTTCTGCCTCGTCTGGGCGCTCATCAAGGCGCCCGAGTGGGGCTGGGGCGACGGCAAGACATGGGCGTTCATCGTCGGGTCGGTGCTGCTCTTCGGGCTCTTCTCCTTCTGGGAGACGAGGGTGAAGGAGCCGCTGATCCCGCTCGGCCTGTTCCGCTCCATCCCGCTGTCGGCGGGCGTGGTGCTGATGGTCCTCATGGCCATCGCCTTCATGGGCGGCCTGTTCTTCGTCACGTTCTACCTGCAGAACGTGCACGGCATGAGCCCGATCGACGCCGGTCTGCACCTGCTCCCGCTCACCGGCATGATGATCGTCGGCTCCCCGCTCGCCGGCGCCATGATCACCAAGCTGGGCCCGCGGATTCCGCTCGCGGGCGGTATGGCCGCCACCGCGATCGCGATGTACGGCATGTCGACGCTGGACACCAACACCGGCAGCGGTGTGATGTCGATCTGGTTCGCCCTGCTGGGCCTCGGCCTCGCGCCCGTCATGGTCGGCGCCACCGAGGTCATCGTCGGCAACGCCCCGATGGAGCTGTCCGGTGTGGCAGGCGGTCTCCAGCAGGCCGCGATGCAGATCGGCGGCAGCCTCGGTACGGCGGTGCTGGGTGCCGTGATGGCGTCCAAGGTCGACAGCGCCCTGCCGGGCAACTGGACGGACGCGGGGCTGCCGAAGCTCTCCTCCGAACAGCTCGCCCAGGCGTCCGAGGCGGTGCAGGTGGGGGTGGCGCCGGTGCCCGAGGGCACGCCCGCGACCATCGTCGGCAAGATCAGCGCGGTCGCGCACGACACGTTCATCTCCGGCATGAGCCTGGCCTGTTTCGTGGCCGCGGGCGTGGCCATCGTCGCCGTCCTGGTCGCACTCCTGACCAAGCGCGGCGAGAACGCGGAGGCGGGCGCGGGCGTCGGCCACATCTGACCTCCGGCGGCCCAGCAGCCAACGGGGGTGCGCCCCGTCAGGGGCGCGGGGAACGGCGCGAGCAACCACAACGCACCTGCACCCGATTGACGGCGGGTCTTTTGGGTGCGGGTGGTTCGTGGCTGGTCGCGCAGTTCCCCGCGCCCCTTTGGGGCGTCCCCCGCACCCGAACGACGGCGGGTGCGCCCCGTTAGGGGCGCGGGGAACGGCGCGAGAAACCACAACGTACCCGCACTGAAGCGACGGCCGAGGCCCTCCGCAGGGGACCGGCGGAGCCTACGGCAAGCGATACCTGTCGATGGCCTGCTTCAGGACCGAGCGGTCGACCTTTCCTTCCCGTCCCAGCTCGGCCAGCACCCCCACCACGATCGACTCCGCGTCGATGTGGAAGAAGCGCCGCGCCGCCTCCCGGGTGTCGGCGAAGCCGAACCCGTCCGCGCCCAGCGACTGATACGTCCCCGGCACCCACCGCGCGATCTGGTCCGGCACCGACCGCATCCAGTCGGACACGGCCACGAACGGCCCCTCCGCCCCGCTGAGCTTCCGCGTGACGTACGGCGTGCGCTGCTCCTCCTCCGGATGGAGCAGGTTGTACTCCTCGCACGCCACGGCCTCCCGCCGCAGTTCGTTCCAGGAGGTCGCCGACCAGACGTCCGCGCGGACGTTCCACTCCTCGCCGAGGATCCGCTGCGCCTCCAGCGCCCACGGCACCGCGACCCCGGACGCCATGATCTGCGCCGGGATCGAGCCCGCGCTGCCCACGCCGATCCGGTGGATGCCCTTCAGGATGCCTTCGACGTCCGCGTCCGCCGGTTCGGCCGGGTGCTGGATGGGCTCGTTGTAGACGGTGAGGTAGTAGAAGACGTCCTCGCCGTGCGGGTGCTCGGTGTCACCGCCGTACATGCGGCGCAGCCCGTCCTGCACGATGTGCGCGATCTCGTACCCGTAGGCGGGGTCGTAGGCCACGCACGCCGGGTTGGTGGAGGCGAGCAGCTGGGACTGGCCGTCCGCGTGCTGCAACCCCTCTCCGGTCAGGGTGGTGCGCCCGGCGGTCGCGCCCAGTACGAAACCGCGCGCCAGTTGGTCGGCCATCTGCCAGAACTGGTCGCCGGTGCGCTGGAAACCGAACATCGAGTAGAAGACGTAGACGGGGATCAGCGGCTCGCCATGGGTCGCGTACGCGGAGCCCGCCGCGATCAGCGAGGCCGTGCAGCCCGCCTCCGAGATGCCGTCGTGCAGCATCTGGCCGGTCGGCGACTCCTTGTAGGCGAGGAGCAGGTCCCGGTCGACCGACTCGTACTGCTGGCCGAGCGGGTTGTAGATCTTCGCGCTCGGGAAGAAGGAGTCCATGCCGAAGGTGCGGTACTCGTCCGGTGCGATCAGCACGAACCGCCGGCCGATCTCCTTGTCCCGCATGAGGTCCTTCAGCAGCCGTACGAACGCCATGGTGGTGGCGACGGACTGCTGACCGGTGCCCTTCTTCACGGTCGCGTACGTCGCGTCGCCCGGCAGTGCGAGCGGCTTCGAGCGCACGACCCGGGTCGGCACATAGCCGCCGAGCCCCTTGCGCCGGTCGTGCATGTACTGCATCTCCTCCGTCTCCCGGCCGGGGTGGTAGTACGGCGGCGGGCCGGACTCCAGCTCCCGGTCGGAGATCGGCAGGTGCAGCCGGTCACGGAAGTGCTTGAGGTCGTCGACCGTCAGCTTCTTCATCTGGTGCGTGGCGTTGCGGCCCTCGAAGTTGGGGCCCAGCGTCCAGCCCTTGATCGTCTTGGCCAGGATCACCGTCGGCTGGCCCTTGTGCGCCTTGGCCGCGGAGAACGCCGCGAAGATCTTCCGGTGGTCGTGACCGCCGCGGCCCAGGTGCAGGATCTGGTCGTCGGTCATGTTCTCGACCATGGCGCGCAGCCGGTGGTCGTCGCCGAAGAAGTGCCGGCGGATATAGGCGCCGGACTCGGTGGCGTACGTCTGGAACTGGCCGTCCGGAGTGATGTTCATCTTGTTGACCAGCACGCCGTCGCGGTCCTGGGCGAGCAGCGGGTCCCAGGTGCGGTCCCAGACCAGCTTGATCACGTTCCAGCCGGCGCCACGGAAGACGGACTCCAGCTCCTGGATGATCTTGCCGTTGCCGCGCACCGGGCCGTCCAGCCGCTGGAGGTTGCAGTTGACGACGAAGGTGAGGTTGTCCAGGCCCTCACGCGCGGCGATGGTCAGCTGGCCCAGCGACTCCGGCTCGTCCATCTCGCCGTCACCGAGGAACGCCCACACGTGCGATGCGGAGGTGTCGGCGATGCCGCGCGCCTCCATGTAGCGGTTCATCCGGGCCTGGAAGATCGCGGCGAGCGGGCCGAGGCCCATGGAGACCGTCGGGAACTCCCAGAAGTCCGGCATGGAGCGGGGGTGCGGATAGCTGGACAGCCCGTTGGGGTACTTCGACTTCTCCTGGCGGAACCCGTCGAGCTGCGCCTCGGTGAGCCGGTCGAGCAGGTACGCGCGCGCGTAGATGCCGGGGGAGGCGTGGCCCTGGAAGAAGACCTGGTCGCCACCCCTGCCGTCGTCCTTGCCGCGGAAGAAGTGGTTGAAGCCCACGTCGTACAGCGAGGCGGAGGAGGCGAAGGTGGCGATGTGGCCGCCGACGCCGATGCCGGGGCGCTGCGCGCGGGAGACCATCACGGCCGCGTTCCAGCGGGTCGCGTTGAGGATCTTGCGTTCGATCTCCTCGTTGCCCGGGAAGAACGGCTCGTCCTTGGTCGCGATGGTGTTGACGTAGTCCGTGCTGCGCATCTCGGGCACGGCGACCCGCTTCTCGCGGGCGCGTTCGATCAGGCGGAGCATCAGGTAGCGCGCCCGCTCCCGGCCGCGCTCGTCGACGGCGGCGTCGAGGGAGTCGAGCCACTCCTGGGTTTCCTCGGGATCGAAGTCAGGAACCTGACTCGGAAGGCCGCCAATGATGATCGGATTGCGATCGGATCCGGAAACCACGCTGTTCCTTACCTGTCGGAGGGCTGATTTACCTGCTTTGCCTGGCTACCTGTCAGATGGGTCGCTTCACCGTCTGTCCTCACGCGGTGTCCCCGCACCGCTCCCCATCGTGTACCTCGGCACGGCGTACGTCACCTCCACCGCGAGGCGAGGGGGAATCCGTCCGGCCCCTCCCGCCTCGTATTCCGGGCGGTCCAGTCGAAACGCAACGATACGCCTCAGGGTGTACGGTGCGTGGCAAAGCTGTTCGATCGCCGTATAGGCGGATGATTCCGAATGGGGCAAACCGGGCACAACGGTGTGGTGTGCGGTCGAGTGCCGCGCGATACGGTGCCAGGAGTTGCGTCGACACGGCCGGGATCGTCACCGTTTCGGCGGTCTGAACGGCCGGGTACTTGCGCGATCCGCCCCGCCCGTGTGGACTACGGCCAATGCTTCGCGCACGCGCGTGGCTGAGTCATTCACCGAAACATGATCAGGAGGCAACCCGTGAGCGCGACCGCGGACCACGCGGAGGAGCGGACGAGCCCTGCCGCAAGGCTGGGGTTCCAGCCCGAGCAGGTGGTCCAGGAGATCGGCTACGACGACGACGTCGACCAGGAGCTCCGCGAGTCCATCGAGGAAGTCATCGGCAGCGACCTGGTGGACGAGGACTACGACGACGTGGCCGACGCCGTGGTGCTGTGGTTCCGCGACGACGACGGCGACCTGACGGATGTGCTGGTGGACGCCACCACCTACATCGAGGAGGGTGGCGCGATCCTGCTTTTCACGCCGAAGACCGGCCGTTCGGGGTACGTGGAGCCGAGTGACATCTCCGAAGCCGCGACGACGGCCGGGCTGTCGGCGTCGAAGAGCGTCAGCGTGGGCAAGGACTGGAGCGGCTCGCGTCTGGTGACGCCGAAGGCCGCCAAGTCCAGGAAGTAGGCCGCCTCATCCCGTACGCGGGACGGGCCGGGCCAGAACCGGCCCGTCCGCCGTACCCCGGTGATCGCTGCGTAGGGTGGTGCCACCCGAACAGCCCCACCGAAGGGACACAGGACGATGGCGATCCAGGTCGGCGACAAGGCGCCCGACTTCGAACTGAAGGACAACCACGGCCGCACCGTGCGGCTCTCGGACTTCCGCGGCGACAAGAACGTGGTGCTCCTCTTCTACCCCTTCGCCTTCACCGGAGTGTGCACGGGCGAGCTGTGCGAACTGCGCGACAACCTGCCCACGTTCGTCAACGACGACACGCAGCTGCTCGCCGTCTCCAACGACTCCATCCACACCCTGCGCGTCTTCGCCGAGCAGGAGGGCCTGGAGTACCCGCTGCTCAGCGACTTCTGGCCGCACGGCGAGACCTCGCGCGCGTACGGCGTCTTCGCCGAGGGCAAGGGCTGCGCTCTGCGCGGCACCTTCATCATCGACAAGGAGGGCGTCGTGCGCTGGACCGTCGTCAACGCCCTGCCGGACGCGCGTGACCTGGACGCGTACGTGCGGGCGCTCGGCGCCCTGTGACGCTGCACGCCCTGTGACGCGGCGCCCCGCCGCCGACACCTTCGATTCTTCGGTTCCAGGGCCTGCGGGGGGCGGGAACCCGTCACTAGGATCGACTCGTTGATCCGGTATCCGACGCACGACGGGGCTCCCCGCCCCCGGACATACATGGAGGACTCGTGGGAGTCAGCCTCAGCAAGGGCGGCAACGTATCACTGACCAAGGAGGCCCCGGGCCTGACCGCTGTCCTCGTCGGTCTGGGCTGGGACGTCCGCACCACCACCGGCACCGACTTCGACCTCGACGCCAGCGCGCTGCTGCTGAACGCGTCGGGCAAGGTCGGCAGCGACCAGAACTTCGTCTTCTTCAACAACCTCAAGAGCCCGGACGGCTCGGTGGAGCACACCGGTGACAACATCACCGGTGAGGGCGAGGGCGACGACGAGATCATCAAGGTCGACCTCGCGTCGGTCCCGGCCGACGTGGACAAGATCGTCTTCCCGGTGTCGATCTACGACGCCGAGAACCGCCAGCAGTCCTTCGGCCAGGTGCGCAACGCGTTCATCCGCGTCGTCAACCAGGCCAACCAGCAGGAGATCGCCCGTTACGACCTCAGTGAGGACGCCTCCACGGAGACCGCCATGGTCTTCGGCGAGCTGTACCGGCACGGCGCGGAGTGGAAGTTCCGCGCCATCGGCCAGGGCTACGCCTCGGGCCTGCGCGGCATCGCGCAGGACTTCGGCGTCAACGTCTGAGAAGTGACCCGTCCCGTCCGGCGCCGCCGCCCCGCCCGGGGGCCGGCGCCGGACGCGCAGGACAACCGAACGGCTCCACCCAGGGGAGGACCAGCAACATGGGCGTCACACTCGCCAAGGGAGGCAACGTCTCCCTCTCCAAGGCCGCACCGAACCTCACCAACGTCATGATCGGACTCGGCTGGGACGCGCGGTCCACCACCGGCGCCGACTTCGACCTGGACGCCAGCGCGCTGCTGTGCCAGGGCGGCCGGGTCCTCGGCGACGAGTGGTTCGTCTTCTACAACCAGCTGAAGAGCCCGGACGGCTCGGTGGAGCACACCGGTGACAATCTCACCGGTGAGGGCGAGGGCGACGACGAGAGCATCCTGGTCGACCTGCCGAAGGTCCCGGCCCACTGCGACAAGATCGTCTTCCCGGTCTCGATCCATATGGCGGACGAGCGCGGCCAGACCTTCGGCCAGGTCTCCAACGCCTTCATCCGCGTCGTCAACCAGGCCGACGGCCAGGAACTCGCCCGGTACGACCTCAGCGAGGACGCCTCCACCGAGACCGCCATGATCTTCGGCGAGCTGTACCGCTACCAGGGCGAGTGGAAGTTCCGTGCAGTGGGGCAGGGGTACGCGTCGGGGCTTCGGGGCATCGCTCTAGACTTCGGAGTCAACGTTTCGTAAAGCCGGGTACGGCGCGGGGGAGACGCCTCGCCCAGACTGCGTCTGGGCGGGAACCCCCAACACACGATGGGGTAGCCAGTGCTTCTCAAAACCTTCGGCTGGTCGTTCGCGGTCACCGCGCTCGGCCTGGTCGCTGCGGTCTTCTACGGGGGGTGGACCGCATTCGGCATCGTGGCGATCCTGTCCATCCTCGAAATCTCGCTGTCGTTCGACAACGCCGTGGTCAACGCCGGCATCCTGAAGAAGATGAACGCCTTCTGGCAGCGGATCTTCCTCACGGTCGGCGTTCTCATCGCGGTGTTCGGCATGCGGCTGGTCTTCCCGGTCGTGATCGTCGCGATCAGCGCGAAGATGGGCCCCATCGAGGCCGTCGACCTCGCGCTCAACAACAAGGACCGCTACCAGGAACTGGTCACCGACGCCCACCCGGCGATCGCCGCCTTCGGTGGCATGTTCCTGCTGATGATCTTCCTCGACTTCCTCTTCGAGGAGCGCGACATCCAGTGGCTGCGCTGGATCGAACGGCCGCTGGCCAAACTCGGCAAGGTCGACATGCTGTCGGTCTGCATCGCGCTGGCCGTCCTGCTCATCACCGCCTTCACCTTCGCCACCCACGCCCACCAGCACGGCGGCGCCCACGTCGACAAGGCCCAGACCGTCCTGATCTCCGGCATCGCCGGCCTGATCACCTATATGGTCGTCGGCGGCCTGTCCGGCTTCTTCGAGGACCGCCTCGAAGAAGAGGAGGAACGCGAACACGAGGAAGAGGAACAGGCCGCGCGCACCGGAAAGAAGCGCTCGGCCGTCGCCCTGGCCGGCAAGGCCGCGTTCTTCATGTTCCTCTACCTGGAGGTCCTGGACGCGTCCTTCTCCTTCGACGGCGTGATCGGCGCGTTCGCCATCACCAACGACATCGTCCTGATGGCCCTCGGCCTGGGCATCGGCGCGATGTACGTCCGGTCCCTGACCGTCTACCTGGTCCGCCAGGGCACCCTCGACGACTACGTCTACCTGGAGCACGGCGCCCACTACGCCATCGGCGCCCTCGCCGTGATCCTCATGGTCACCATCCAGTACCAGATCAACGAGGTCATCACCGGCCTCGTCGGCGTCATCCTGATCGGCGCCTCCTTCTGGTCCTCCGTCCGCCGCAACCGCGCCCTCGCCGCGGCCGAGGGCGGCACCGGCTCGGACGAGAAGACCGAGGTCCCGTCCGGGGTGTGACACCCCGGCCGGTGAGGAACGCTCTGTGCGGGGCGGCCGACGCGCTCGGCCGCCCCGGCACAGGGCCGGGCATCAGTACTGGGGGCGGGAATGGGCTTCTTCGACGGGCTGCTGGGCGGGCGCGCGGCCGACTTCGACTCGGGCAGCGCGGCCACCAATTCCATCCAGCTCACCAAGCGGCACCAGCAGGTGTCCCTGTCCAAACAGGACGCGGCCACCGGGCATCTGCGCGTCAACCTGACCTGGCGGATGCGGACGTCCGACATCATGGGCGGCGTCGAGCGCACCAGCCTGTTCCGGCACCCCTTCAAGGCGCTGAAACCCCCGGAGATCCTGGGCCACGGGCAGAGCATGGTCAACGTCGACCTCGACCTGGGCTGCCTGTACGAGCTGACCGACGGCACGAAGGGGGTCGTACAGCCGCTCGGCGGCTACCTCGGCGACATCAACGCACCGCCGTACGTCAAGATCAGCGGCGACGACCGGTTCGGTTCGGCGTCCGGCGAGACGATGTACGTCAATCTGGACCACCGCGAGAACATAAAGCGGCTGCTGGTGTTCGTGTACATCTACGACCAGACCCCGGCGTTCGACCGCACCCACGCGATCGTCACGCTCTATCCGAGCAACGGGCCGCGGATCGAGATAGGTCTGGACGAGCGGCACCCGCAGGCACGCTCCTGCGCCGTGGTGTTGATCGAGAACATCAAGGGCGAACTGGTCGTCCGCCGCGAGGTCCAGTTCGTCTACGGCTTCCAGGGCGAACTGGACCGCCTGTACGGCTGGGGCCTCCAATGGGGCAGAGGCTACAAATCCCAACCAGGCCACTAGTTAATCCCACCGCCCCGAACTGGTTCCGCCGGGAAGCAGAGGCCCCTCAGGGGCGCGGGGAACTGCGCGACAAGCCACAACGGCGCGGCACCCGCAAACGGTCAACTGAGGCACCCCCGTAGGCGCCCCCTGAGGCGCCACCCACTGGTTCCGCCGGGAAGCAGAGGCCCCCTCAGGGGCGCGGGGAACTGCGCGACCAGCCACAACGGCGCGGCACCCGCCAACGCCCTACCGAGGCACCCCCAATGGGCGCCCCCCGCCAAACAGTCACCGCACGAACTGCGGCCCCTGAGGCGGCAACCGCACATCCGGCGGAGCCACCCGCGGAGCCACAGCCACCGCCGGCGGATAGCCATACGCCGGCTGAGCCGACCCAGGCTGCGGATATCCGTACGCAGGCTGCCCAGCCCCAGGCTGCGGATACCCGTAAGCGGGCTGCGTCGGCACGGCGGACGGCACGGCGGACGGCACGGTGGACGGCTGCTCAGGCGGCAACGGCCGGGACACCTCCGCAGGAGGAGCAGAAGCCGCCGCATCCACCTCCGCCGCCTCCGACTCCGCCGCTTCCGACTCGTCCACCGAGATACCGAAGTCCGTGGCCAGCCCCTTGAGCCCGTTGGAGTACCCCTCGCCCAGGGCGCGGAACTTCCACCCCTCACCACGGCGGTACAGCTCACCGCAGATCAGCGCCGTCTCCGCCCCGGTCTCCGGCTTCACGTCGAAGTACGCCAGCGCCGCACCGTCGGCGACCGTCGCGTCGTACAGCAGGATGCGCAGGGACCGTACGCGGTCGAAGGTGACGCCGTCCGCCGAGGCGACCAGCAGAATTCGGCCCACCCCGGGGTCGACTCCCGAGAGGTCTGTCTGGATCGTGTCGGTGAGGCCCTCGGCGACCCGTTTCTTGCCGAGCCGCCACACCGTACCCGACGGATGCCGGGGCTGGTTGTAGAAGACGAAGTCCTCGTCGGAACGCACACGACCGCCGGGGCCGAGGAGCAGCGCCGAAGCGTCGATGTCGGGGACCCCCTGCCCGGGGGCCCAGCGCAGCACGGCCCGCACGGTCGTGGCCTCCAGCGGGACGTTCGACCCTTTCAGCATCGCGTGCGTCATGCGGTCATCCTGCCCTCTCGGTCCTGGTCACGACAACGCGGGGGGTGCCCGCGGCCGACACGGTCGAGTTACCTGAAATTCATGCCCGGCGGGAACCCAGGGCATGGATCCCTACGTACTATTACCGGCCACCCCAACACGGAACCCACAGGCCCACCTTGCACCACGGGGGAGTTATATGCGTCATTTCGGGCACATCGCCCCTGAGGTGCGGCGGCGCCTCTTCCATCAGGAGCCGTGCGAGTTCACCGCCGACTCCGCGGCCCGGCTGCTCTCCGCGGGCCTGGGCGCCACGCTGTACAGCCCGGCCACCCGGCCGCGGCTGGCCGACGACATCGTCAAACAGGCCGGACTCGGCGTGGTCTCGATGGTGCTGTGCCTGGAGGACTCGATCGACGACGCGGACGTCGTGGCCGGCGAGGAGAACCTGGTCCGGCAGTTCGCCGACCTGGCGTCCCGGCGGGGCGCGCAGCTGCCGCTGCTCTTCATCCGGGTCCGCCACCCCGAACAGATCCCCGACCTGGTACGGCGCCTGGGCCCGAGCATCCGGCTGCTGTCCGGCTTCGTCCTGCCGAAGTTCACCGAGGAACGCGGCATCCCCTTCCTGGAGGCGCTGACCGGCGCCGAGGCGGCCAGCGGCAGGCGGCTGTTCGCCATGCCCGTCCTGGAATCACCCGAACTGCTGTACCGGGAGTCACGGGTGGAGACCCTGGAGGGCATCCTGCGCGCGGTCGACAAGTACCGCGACCGGGTGCTGGCCCTGCGTCTCGGCGTGACCGACTTCTGCTCCTCCTACGGACTGCGCCGGCCGCCCGACATGACGGCCTACGACGTCCAGATCGTCGCCTCCGTGATCGCCGACGTGGTCAACATGCTGGGCCGGGCCGACGGCACCGGCTTCACGGTCACCGGGCCGGTGTGGGAGTACTTCCGGGTCCCGGAGCGCATGTTCAAGCCGATGCTGCGCCGCAGCCCCTTCCTGGAGGGGCAGGCCGTCGAGCTGCGTGAACGGCTCATCGAGCACGCGATGGACGGACTGCTCCGGGAGATCTCCCTGGACCAGGCCAACGGCCTGCTCGGCAAGACCTGCATCCATCCGTCCCATGTGCTGCCCGTGCACGCGCTGTCCGTGGTCAGTCACGAGGAGTTCAGCGACGCCCAGGACATCCTGCGCCCGGACCGGGGCGGCGGGGGCGTCCTGCGGTCGGCGTACACCAACAAGATGAACGAGGTGAAGCCGCACCGCGCCTGGGCCGAGCGGACCCTGCTGCGCGCCGAGATGTTCGGCGTCGCCCACGAGGACGTCGGCTTCGTCGAGTTGCTGGCCGCCGGAATACCGGGCTGAGCGCCCGCGGCACAAGGAACCCATGAACCCCATGAATGACACCCCCACGGTCTGGTCCGGCAGCTGGGTCGCCGAACGGCTCGGCGTCCAGCTGACGGGCGACGACACCCTGACGGACCTGCTCGGGCTCGCGCTGCGCCGCAACCCCAAGCGGGCGCATCTGCTCGTCTCCCATGTGCTCGGCAAGCATGTGCCGCAGTCGCCGGCCGTGGTGTACGGCCACGGGGTCGCCCTCGGCCGGCGGGTGCGTGAGCTGCTGGGCGACGAGGAGGCCGCCACCGCGGTCGTCCTCGGTTACGCGGAGACCGCGACCGGGCTCGGCCACTCGGTCGCCGATGGCCTGCACCTGGCCCCGTACCTGCACTCCACGCGCCGGCCGGTACCCGGCGTGGCACCGGCCGGCGGCTTCGAGGAGGCCCACTCGCACGCCACCTCGCATCTGCTGCTGCCGGAGGACCCGGCGCTGCTGGTCGGCGACGGCCCGCTGGTCCTCGTCGACGACGAGTTCTCCACCGGGAACACGGTGCTGAACACCATTCGTGATCTGCACGAACGCTATCCGCGCTCGCGCTACGTGGTGGTCGCCCTGGTCGACATGCGCTCGCCGGCCGACGCCGCCCGGCTGGCCGACTTCGCCCGCGAGATCGGCGCCCGCGTGGACCTCGTCGCAGCGGCCTCGGGCACGGTGCGCCTCCCGGCGGACGTCCTGGAAAAGGGCCGGGCCCTGGTCGCCCACCACGAGCCCGTCGCACCCGCCGACACAGCCGCCGGCACCCCCGCCGCCCTCACGGAGACGCACGCCCTCACGGAGACGCACGCCCCCGCGGAGACGCACGCCGCGACGGGGCCGGACGGCGGCACCGCGGCGGAGGGCCCGACGGGGCCGGACGGCGTCACGGGGGCGGAGGGCCCCGCGGCGGACGACACCCCGGCGGATGGCGGCGCCCCGGCGGTGGACCGTGGTGCGGCCGGGGCCGCCGGCCCCGAACCGGTCGCTCCTGCGCGGGTGGCGGGCGGGCGGGTCGAGTTGCGGTGGCCGGGCGGGGTGCCCGACGGGGGGCGGCACGGCTTCACGCCCGCGCACCGGGCCCGCCTGGAGCGGGCCCTGCCGGCCATGGCCGCCCGCGTCGCCGAGGCCCTGCCCGCCGACGCCCGGCGCGTCCTGGTCCTCGGCTTCGAGGAACTGATGTACGCGCCCCTGCGCCTCGCCCGCGAACTGGAGCAGATCGTCACCGCCGAGGTCCGCTACTCCACCACCACCCGCTCACCCGTACTCGCCGTCGACGACCCCGGCTACGCCATACGCAGCCGCATCGTCTTCCCCGCCCACGACGACCCGGCCGACGGCCCCGGCGAGCGCTACGCCTACAACGTGGCGGGCGGCGGCTTCGACGCCGTCGTCGCGGTCGTCGACTCGGTCGGCGACACCCCCGAACTGCACGCCCCCGGCGGCCTGTTGGCCCGGCTCGGCGAGCACAGCCCGCATGTCCTGCTCGCCGTCGTACCGTCGTACGTCCCCGAGCCCCTGTACATCCCCGCTGCCTGCGAGGAGAGACCCGCCATGCTGCCCGAGCCCCTTCGCGGCCCCGCCTTCTCCTCGTACGCACCCGACGAGGTCGGCTGGCTGCTCCAGGACCTCTCGGACGTCACCCTGGAGGCGCCGACCGAGGAGCGCGAGGAGGCCATCCAGAACGGCGGGGCCCACTACGCCGAGTCGCTGCCGGTGGAGTACCAGCCGAGCGAGCAGTACCAGGAGCTGTTCCACCAGGCCCTCGACGCCTCCGCCGCACGGCTGGCGCGGGCGGTCGGCGTCGTCACCGAGACGGTGATCGCCGAGCGGTCCCCCCGCCCCGTCCTGGTCTCCCTGGCCCGCGCGGGCACCCCCGTCGGCGTGCTGATGCGCCGCTGGGCCCGGTTCCGGCACGGACTCGACCTGCCGCACTACGCCGTCTCCATCGTGCGCGGCCGGGGCATCGACACGAACGCGCTGCGCTGGCTGGCCGCCCACCACGAGCCGCAGGACGTCGTCTTCGTCGACGGCTGGACCGGCAAGGGCGCCATCACCCGCGAACTCGCCGCCGCGATCCGGGAGTTCGAGGAAGCCGAGGGCATCACCGGCTTCGACCCGGAGATCGCGGTGCTGGCCGACCCCGGCTCATGCGTACGGACCTACGGCACCCGCGAGGACTTCCTCATCCCGTCCGCCTGCCTCAACTCCACGGTCTCCGGCCTGATCTCGCGTACGGTCCTGCGCGCCGACCTCGTCGGACCGCACGACTACCACGGCGCCAAGTTCTACCGCGAACTCGCCGGCTCCGACCTGTCGACGGCCTTCCTGGACGCCGTCTCCGCACGCTTCGCCGAGGCCGCCGACCCGGTGGCCGCCGCCGTGAAGGAACTCGCCGCCGCCGACCGCACCCCGAGCTGGGCGGGCTGGGCGGCCGTCGAGCGCATCAGCGAGGAGTACGGCATCCACGACGTGAACCTGGTCAAGCCCGGGGTCGGCGAGACCACCCGGGTGCTGCTGCGCCGGGTGCCGTGGAAGATCCTCGCCCGGTCCGGCGCGGGCGCCGACCTGGACCATGTGCGGCTGCTGGCCGAACAGCGCGGCGTACCCGTCGAGGAGGTGGACGAACTCCCTTACACCTGCGTGGGTTTGATCCACCCCCAGTACACGCGGGGCGCCACCGGCGCCGACGGCAGGGCGGTGACGGTCTGATGCCGGTGCTCGTGGCGAGCGACCTCGACCGCACCCTGATCTACTCGGCGGCGGCCCTCGCGCTGACCATGCCGGACGCCCGGGCGCCGCGGCTGCTGTGCGTGGAGGTGCACGAGAGCAGACCGCTGTCCTACCTGACGGAGACCGCCGCCCACCTGCTCGCCGAGTTGGCTGACGCGGCCGTGTTCGTGCCGACCACCACCCGGACCCGCAGGCAGTACCAGCGGATCAACCTGCCCGGCCCGGCGCCCGCCTACGCGGTCTGCGCCAACGGCGGGCACCTGCTGGTGGACGGCGTGTCCGACCCCGAATGGCACGCGCGGGTACTGGCCCGGCTGGCGGCCGAGTGCGCCTCCCTGGACGAGGTCGTACAGCACCTCGCCGACACCGCCGACCCCGCGTGGGTACGCAAACACCGGGTCGCCGACGACCTGTTCGCCTATCTGGTCGTCGAGCGCGAGCTGCTGCCCGAGGACTGGGTGAAGGAACTCGCCGTGTGGGCCGAGAACCGGGGCTGGACGGTCTCCCTCCAGGGCCGCAAGATCTACGCCGTGCCCAAGCCGCTGACCAAGAGCGGGGCCGTACGCGAGATAGCCCGCCGCACCGGGGCGGAGCTGACGCTGGCCGCCGGGGACTCCCTGCTCGACGCCGACCTGCTCCTCGCGGCCGACCGCGGCTGGCGGCCCGGACACGGCGAACTGGCCGACTCCGGCTGGACGGCCCCCACGGTCAGCGCCCTCCCGGAGCGGGGGGTACTGGCCGGTGAGCGCATCCTCCACGAGTTCCTGCGGACGGCACGGCAGGGTACGTAGCGGCGCGGCTAGCCGCAGCGGCGCAGCTAGCCGCAGCAGCCGCCGCCGCAGCAGCCGCCGCCTCCGGCGTTCGGGCGGGGTGCGGACGTCGGTGCGGACGCGGTTGCCGAGCCGCCGACGGCCACGGTCGACAGGAGCTTCACCGTGTCGTCGTGGCCCGCGGGGCAGACGGCGGGCGCGGCGGACTCCGCCATGGGGCGGCTCAGTTCGAAGGTGTCGCCGCAGCTCCGGCAGCGGTACTCGTAGCGAGGCATGCGGACAGGTTATCTGCCGGGGTCGCCTGTTGCAGTTACCGTTCGATTCCCAGCGCGGCCCTGCGGTGTGGCTGGACCGGGGGGTCGTCGTCCGTGACCGGCGGTTTCCCGGCTGCGGCTGCGTTGTGGCTGGTCGCGCTCGCGCGGCGGAGCCGCATATCGATACAGCCCCGCGCCCCTGCGGGGCGCGTTCTGTCGTCGGTCGTCTGCGGCTGCGTCCGGTCTCGCCGTTCGTGGCCGGTCGTTTCCCGGCTGCGGCTGCGTCGTGGCTGGTCGCGCAGTTCCCCGCGCCCCTGCGGGGCGCGGCCCGCTATGTCGATACAGCCCCGCGGCCCTGCGGGGCGCGGCCCGGCTGTGTCGGTACAGCCCCGCGGTCCTTTGGGGCGCTGTCCTACTGGGGTTCTTGGCGTTGGTCTAGTTGTTGGGGGGTGGGGTGGCGGGCTCGCCAGTAGGGGTTGTCGTGGGGGAGGGTTGAGCTGACTCGGCCGTACATGCCGAAGACCATCAGCAGCAGGCCGACCACGAAGCTGAACAAGACGTTCTGGATGCGGAACGCGAGGAAATTGTAGGGACTGTCCAGCAGGGCGAGGTTCAAGAAGCCGCTGAGCAGGAACAGGATGCCGAGGGTCATGTTCAGCGTGGACGCGAAGTTCCCGCCGATCACCATGCCGACACACAGCAGCACCCCGACGCAGATCGACAGGACACTGAGCGCACCGTTGGTGTTCAGGCCCAGCGCCGTGTTCCCGCCGGTGTTGAAGAAGCCGATGTTGTCGGTCAGGCCGAGGACGCCGAAGGCCAGCAGGAACAGGCCCATCAGGCCCGCGCCGATCCGGTAGACCAGATTCAGCCGGTGATCGACGGGCAGGTGCTCGTCGAACCGGATCCGGCGCCGCGTCTCCGGCCGCATCGTATGTGAGGCCATCTCCGCCTCCCTGGGGCGTGTGCGGAGGCCATGCGTACCACCCCAATATCCGCCCACCCCGCCCCCCGGGCAAATGTCGGTCAGTGACCGGGGGCGCCCCGCTCCTCACGGATGCGGGAGACCACGCGGGCCACCGTCTGCCGCACCGCCTCCGTCTCGGTCAGGAAGTGCCAGTAGTCGGGGTGGCGCCCCTCCAGCGTGCCGATCGCCCGCTCCAGGCGGGCCACCGCGTCGTCCAGCGGCCGGGCGTCCCGCGGGTCCGGCGTGGCCCGGCCCGCCATGGCCAGCCGCTGCGCGTCCCGGATCGCGAACCGGGTCCGCTCGATCTCCTGCTGCGGATCCTTCTGTACGGCGTTCAGCCGGGTCAGCCGGTCACCGGCCGCCGACACCGCCTCGTCCGTGGTGTTCAGCAGCGCCCGCACGGTCGACAGCAGCGACGTGGCGTCCGCCCAGCGCTGCGCGTCCCGGGCCGTCTGCGCTTCGCGCAGCTTCAGCTCGGCCTGCCGTACGTTCTCGGCGGCCTGCGCCGGCACCTGCTGGAGGTCCTGCCAGCAGGCCGCCGCGAACCGGCGGCGCAACTCGCTCAGCACCGGATCGACCTGCCCGGCCCGGGTGGTCAGGGCCTGCGCCCGGGTCCGCAGGCTCACCAGGCGGTGATCGATCTCGGCGGCCTGCTCCGGCCGCCGCTCCGCCTCGACCCGGATCGCCTCCGCCTCCCGCGCCACCCGCTCGGCCCGCTCCAGCGTCGGCTGCACCCCGTGCTGTCCCGCGCCCTGGTTCAGCCGGGTCAGCTCGGGGGAGAGCGCCGCGAGCCGGGCGGCGAGGTCGTCCGCCTTCAGTCCCGTACCACGGACGGCGTCCAGCGCGTTCGAGGCGGCGAGCAGCGCCTGCCGGGCCCGTTCCACGGCGGGCGCGAGCCGGGCCAGCTGGGTCTCGGCCTTGCCGAGCAGCGGTCCGAGCCCGTCGCCGAACCGGTCCAGCTCCTGCTTGACCCGGACCAGTTCCTCCTTGGCCGCGGTCAGCTCGCCGCGCGCCCGGGAGGCGACGGATGCCTCCAGGTCGTCCCGGTCCAGGTCATGCGCGTCGACGGCCTCGATATAGCGGTGGCTGGCCTCGTCGATGCGCCGGCCGAGCGCGTCGAAGTCGGAGACGGCACGCCGGGCCGCGGGGGAGTCGTCGACGGCCGTGATCGTCTCGATGGAGATCCTGAGGTCCCGCTGGGCCGTGTCCAGCTCGTAGAACGCGGCCGCCGCGGCGTCCTTCGCGGCCTGCGCCTGCGCCCGCTGGCTCTCCGCCCGTCCGCCGAACCAGCGCCGGGTGCCACCGCCGGCGAACGCGCCGGGCACCGCGAGGGCGACGAGCACGGGCAGGCCCATCAGGGTGAGGGCGTCCCGGAGGGCCGAGGGGCCGCGCCTTGGCCGTGCGAACGGCGGGTACGGCTGCGATGGTGTCGTCGCCGGTGTCGCCGTCACATCCCTCTCCCGTGCTGTGCTGCGTCCTCGGTGGTGTCATTCTCCCACCCGCAGAGGACGAACACACGGGCCGGTCACTTCGCGGTCCGTACCGCGATGTCTCCGTCCCGGGCGTGCGCGGTGACCGCGTGGGCGCTGGCGTCGTCGCGCGGCACGGACACGTCCACCGAGCCGTCGACCGCGCCGGTCGTCACCCGGTACGTGGCGCGGGGCAGGTCGATGGTGACGGAGCCGTCCTCGGTGCGGGCGTCCACCAGGTCGGGTACGGCGCGCAGTTGGAGGCGGACCGCGCCGTCGTGGGAACGGGCCCGGACCGTCGGCGAGGACACCTCGGCGCGCACGAAGCCGTCGTCGGTGCGCAGGTCGAGCGGGCCGCTGGAGTCGGTGACGCGCACGGAGCCGTCGTGCGTACGGATGTCGAGGGCGTCCTTGAACCCACGCGCCTGTACGCTGCCGTCGTCGTCCTGCACCTTGACGGCGATCCCGCGCGGCACCTCGATGCGGTGCCGGGCCGAGCAGTCGGCGACCAGGCCGGAGCACTTCACCCGCAGCTCCAGCCGGTCGTCCTTCATCGACCAGGTCACCCGGGGGTTGCCGCCGACGACGACGGACCCATGGAACCACCGGGTGACCTTGACCGTGTCCGCCTTGGCCGAGTCCACGGCGACGATCTCCAGCGCCGAGCCGTGGGAGTCGACGGTGAGCGTACGGCCGTGCAGCGTGAAGTCCCGGTGGTCGGGATGCTTGTCGTCCCCGGCGGAGCCACCGCAGCCGGCGGCCCCGGCGACCACCACCACGACAGCACCGACGGCGACGCCCGTACGGGCACGAACTGAACGAACCATGAGACGAAACTCCCCCTGAACCGGACGACGCGGACCTGCCCCGACGCTAGGCCCCCCACCCCCCACCCGCCGATCCGGCCCACTACCGCATCCACGGTGGGGATAACCCCCGATACGGGTTTGCGGCGCACCGCCGTCGGCAAGGTAGGCTGTCGACTCATTCGGGGTGCGTAGCTCAGTGGTAGAGCGCCTGCCTTACAAGCAGGATGTCGGCGGTTCGAAACCGTCCGCGCCCACCGGTAGATAAGGCCCTGGTCAGCTAGGGTTTTGCGGCCCCTCGGAGTGATCTTCGAGGGGCCATTTCCATGATCGGAATCCGCATGGAGTCCACATCCCCAGACGATCATGGTTTCACCGTCCCCCATCCGGGGGACTTGATCAATGCGCTCAGCGACCTAGGGTGCGAAGAAGACGAGGACTGCGACTCCCCTCGTACGCCAGACACAGGCTCGTCGTTACCTGCGGCCCCCGGGTGGGGAGACCCGGCCCGCAGGCGGCGACCCCCGCCGCATCCGCCGACGGGGGTCGTCCGACAAACGTAGACCGCCCCACCCCGGCCAGGGGGTGAGGCGGCTCGCTCTGACCGAGTCAGAGCAGAGGATGACCGCCGACGGACACAGGTACGCCGGCCGTCATCCGCACACGGGCCGAGCACAGCTCACGGCGCTCAGCACAGCGGAGCCGCCCCCGCGGGGGACGGAGGCGGCCCGCTCATCTCCAGCGCCGGCGGTTCGCCCTCGCCGACGCTGGAGGCTCTACTCCACCCACGCAGTGCCCTGGGTGTCGGTCACGGATTTCCGGCCGCGGTAGTAGTCCACGTGGGTCCGGTCCTCGTGTGGGGGTCTGGTGCAGCGCGCGCGGCCGTTCGGATGCTCCAGCCAGCAGTAGCCCGCGGCCCGGCCGCCCGACTGCTGCGCTTCGGCCATCCGCTCGGCCGTGGTCTTCACGGGGTTCCTCCTCGGCGGTTCGTGGGACGGCTGGAGCTGCGGCCGGCGCAGTCGGGGCAGGCGTAGACCTCGATGTCGAGGACGTGCACGCCTTCCCGGCCGCGGGCGATGCCGGCGGACACGGCGCCGATGACGTTCAGCAGGCTCTTGGCGCACCAGCAGCAGGCCCAGCCCGAGTACTGGGCGTAGGTCAGCGACGCGACGGGCGGCGGCCCAGGCTGCGGGGTCATGGCCGGTCGGCGAGCGGGACCAGGCGGTGGACTTCACGGCACGGACCGCAGGCATACAGGCCACGCGTGGCCGAGCCCGAGCCCGCATCATCGATCTGGATCAGTCGGATGCCGTCGGTGAACCGCTTGCACCACGAGCACAGGCCCCGCCTGCTGGTGGTCGCCTGCGCGGTCATCGCTGGTCCCCGTCGGCGAGATCGAGCAGTTCCCTGCGGGTCGAGCAGGCACGGGGGCCGCGGCAGGTGGAACAGGTCCGGGAGTGAAGGGCAGCGACCCGGCGGGCCTCGGCGCGCACGCACGGCATGCAGCCCCGCGGATACCAGCTGGCGCCGCTGTCAGTGCCGGGCCGTCTCCGGGGGCCGAGGCTCATGACGGCGCCCGCGGTCAGGGCGTCGGCGCACCAGACGCAGGCGCGACCGCAGACCTGATCCTCGGTCAGGTTCCGGATCGTTGGGAGCGGTAGCAGCTGGACTGCCCCCACGGGCGTCAAAGTTGTAGCGTGCGGCATGTCGACTCCATCCAGTCGGCCACGCCCCGGGAGGTGACCGCCTCGCCGGGGTCCTGCTTACGGACCGTACGGACAGGGCTCGATCGACAGCCAGAAGGTTCTACGAGATTGCACGCGGATTCACTCCAGGGCAGCGAGCGCCTGTGCAATGACCGCCCTCGCGCCAGCCCCGAACACCGCCTGCTCGGACAGCTCAGCGAACGTCCCTGCGTACGCATCGACCTCATGCTGCTGCGTGATCGTCAGGTAACCGGAGACCAACTCCACATTCACCTGTTCCGAGTCGTAGATCCAGAAGCCCTCAACTGGCGTCCGCGTACGATCTGCGCCCATCGGCACAATGCCCAAGCTGACGTTCGGCAACGAGCCCACCGTGATCAGCTGCCCGAGCTGGCCGGCCAATACGTCTCGCCCGCCGATCCCGGACCGCAACACGGACTCCTCGATGAGGAAGGCGAACGTACGGCTGCCGTCATTGAGGATCTTCTGCCGCTCCATGCGGGCATCCACGGCCGCGTCCACGTCATCGACCAGTACACGGCGGCGCTGCACTGCCCGGAGCACGGCGTCGGTGTACGCGCGGCTCTGGATGAGGCCCGGCACGAGCCACGAGGAGTAGGCGCGGAACCGTGTCGTGCGCTCGAAGAGGGGCCGTACGGCCTCCTGCGCGTGGCGCAGGCCGGTGCGCTCCATGCGCCGCCACTCCACGAACATCCCCTGGACAGCGCGGAGTTTCTGGACCAGGTCCGCCGCCTGGTCATCTGCATCGCACGCGGCGCACCAGGCCCGGATGTCGTCCGCAGACGGCGACGTGCGGGCGTTCTGGATCCGGGACACTTTGGAGGGGATCCAACCGAGCCGAGCGGCGAGGTCGCGGCCGTTTAGCCCCGCGTCCAGGCGGATCTCGCCGAGACGGTCGGCGAGATCCTTCCGGGCCTGCTGTGCACTGGACGATGCCGAGACGGCCATAAGCGTTCGTGGTCAGGCGATCTGGTACTGGTCGTGCGGGACGGCACGTTGCCAGACGGCCTCGAAGGCTTCGGCGTGCTGCTTTGCGAGCGCCGGATCCCGGATGTACTCGCGGCCGTCCTCGGCGAGCTGGCCATCGCCGGTGAAGTGGTGGACCAGGAGCAGTTCGTCGTCGAACACCCAGAAGTCGTTTGCCGGCAGCAGCAGGCCGGTCGCCTGCCTCCGCGGTAGCCAGCGCACCTGCTCGCCGGCTGCCAGGTTGGCGTACGTCAGGTCGTGCTCGTAGCGGGCGTAGTCATGGAGCGGCTCGGAGACGATCCGGGCCCGGCGGACGACGACGCCCCGGGCGGTCGCGTCGTGGACGGCGTCGTGCCAGCCTCCCCACCATGACGCGCGATCGTCCGGGGTCAGGCGCTTGCCCTGCTGCCAGGCGATGAACCCAGGGTCATCGAGCATGTAGCTGTCGCGCAACTCCAGGTGCACCGCAGCTCGCTGAGCCTTCGCCAGGGCGCTACGCGCTGGTGGTTGCACTTGCTGCCTCGCCGTCCGTATCGGGGTGGGGGATGTATTTCCGCATGACCGCAGGAAGCCTGATGATCGTCTCATGGTCGGGGACGTTGGTGGAGTGCCCCGGGATCGAGCCGATCTCCTGGCACGCCTTCACCTCCTCATCCGTCGCCCGGTAGGACTGGATGAGGAGATCACCCGTGTCCTCGTCGAGCCAGATCGTCGGTGACTCGTCGTTCGGAGTATTCGGGATGATGCCAAGGAACCTTAGACGCACTGCGTTCTCCTCTGTCGAGTGGATTGCATGCCGTTGCACGCACCGTCAGCCAAGTGGGCCACCTGCGTCAAGACCACGTCACGGTGAGTGACGGGTTTCGGGCATGACGAAAGGGCCCCCACTGCCCGAAGGCAGCAGGGGCCCGACTGATTCGTTACCGGCCGATGGCCTGCCACACCGTCACCGCGAGTGCGCCCACGCTCGTCACCGTGGCGACGGCCGGCAGCGGCCACCGGCCTCGTTCCAGCGTGTCCAGCCGTTTCTCATGGTCGTCCAGCGTCTTGTCCGTCTGGTCTCCCCGCTGCACCAGGAGCGCCAGCTGGCCGCGCTGCTCGGTGAATCCCACTTCCATTGTGCGCCGCAGTTCGGCCAGTTCCAGCGCGACCGTAGTGGACTCCGGCGGGGTCACTCGCGTCCCCCGTCGTCGGTGCGCAGCCACGACGGCAGCAGCTGCTGCACGCCCGACAGGGCCATCACACGGGCGAAACCGCCGGCGACCGCGAGCGATCCCGCCACCCACGGCAGGGACTGCGGGATCCCCGAGGCGTCGACTATGAGCGGCAGCATCACCGCGATACCGACGGCGGTCTGGAGAACGGTGCGCGCGGTGCGCTTGGCTGCCTCGGTCATGAGTCAGGCTCCCTTCTTGATGGCGGCGGCAATCTCGGCCGTCCGCTTGTCGATGGTGCGGACCCGGGTCACCAGGTCCCGGAACACGGTCCGGCCCGTCCAGAAGTGCCGCGGGTTCTTCTCGTCGGGGCTGTAGTCCGCGGCGTCCTTCGGTGCGTCGAACTTGTCGGCGGACAGCAGCCGCTCGACAACCTTGTTCGCGATCCGGTCCATCTGCTCTTCGGTCACTTCGTCCTCCGATGTGCTCGACACGAGTCGCTTCGCGCGCTCGATGATCTGGGGAAGCTGGGCGACGATCCGCGTGCCGGGGCACGAGGTGTGCCCGCCCCACGCGCTACCGCCCATCGCGTGGTAGCCCAGCCCGTAGCCGGACGGGCCCGACGCCAGTTGCAGCGGGACGCCGTACTTGCGGTGCGCCCACGCCAGTACCTCGGCGTTGCGGTTCAGTTGCTCGTCGGTGAGGGTGTCGCCGCCCTGTCCCTCGTTCTCGACGGACAGCCACGCCGAGTTGCCCGCGGCCTGCGCCCACGCACGGTCGGCGGTGTCCACCCACTGGTACAGCGCACCGCTCTTGCCGGTGCCGAAGTGGCTGGACGCCTTGGCCTTCGTGTTGCGGAACCAGCTGTCCGTGCCGGCGAGGGTGCCGGCCATGATGTGCACGACGACTCCGCGCACCTCGGCCTGGCCGCCCTTGGTGTAGTTGACGGGGATCGGGCGCTGTGTGGCGCCGGGCATTTGGGCCATGGGCCGTTCCTTTCAGAGGAGTCGGGCGTAGCGGGGAGAACCGCCGATGCAGCCGCCACCGCCGTACTTGCCACCGGTCGTCGCCCCCGACGTACGGCGGACCTGGAACAGGACCTTGAGCTGGGTGGCGGCGCGGTACGGGGTGAGGTCGAGGGTCAGCGCGGGGAAGACGTACGAGTACGTCGCGGGCACGGTGCCGGCGGCGACCACCGTCGCGTCGAAGAGGACTTGCCATTCCCCGCCCGTGTTCGTGGTGCCGTCCACCTGGTCCCCCAGGAGCACCAGCCCGAGTGCGAGGGACGCCGAGCGGGGGGTGAGGATCGTCTCCCACAGCGTGATGAAAGTGGTCTGGTCCTCGAAGACCATCCCGTTCAGGGACGTCGGGTAGAAGGGCAGTTCGTCCCGCTCCCACCCGGACCGCTGCAGCGCCGCCAGCTGCTCCTCGATGGTGGCGAGCCGCTGAAGGAAGTCCGGGGTCTTCTGCACCTTGGGCACGTCAGACCTCCGCGCAGGTGAGGCGAACTCGTTCCGGGCCGTTCACCGCGGTGTTCTCGATGGACACGATGCGGAGTACGCCTTCGCGGCCGTTCGGTGACTGCGGCTCGGGGTCGATGACGAACAGCGCCTCGTCGCCCACGTTGTAGCTTCCGAACTGTGGGTCGGTGTCTGCGCTGACCTCGAACGTGGGCTGCACCGTCGACTGGCTCAGCGTCGCAAGGTCCGCGTTCGTCAGGCCCTGCACCTGCGCCTCGTCGACCACCCCGTCATAGGTCGCCACACCCTCCAGCAGCGGCCAGCCCGAGTTGATCAGATCCTGAGCCCTGGCGGTCTTCACGATCTTCGCTTCGCCCGTGCCAGCGCCGAGGCCGGACATCTCGGTGACCAGCGATGTGCCGTCCTCAGGCCACTCGTACGACAGGATCGACCCGTACCCGCCGCCCTTGGAGAACACCAGCCCGGAGTCAGCCGCTGCACGGCCGCGCCGCGGGTACCAGGTCCGGGCGCGGCGGACACGCTGCGGCGGCTGGTTGTTTGCCGACGACGTCCACGCGACCTCGATCGTGAAGTCGAACCCATCGTCCGCGTTCGCCAGCTCGGCGATGCTCCTGTAGATCTCGGGCCGCTCGTACCCGTAGTACGTCGCCACGCGGGTGATGCCGTGCGGGGGTGCGGTCAGCGGGTTGATGTCGACGTGGATGTCTCCGCCGGGCTGATCAGCGCAGTACCGCAGCAGCGACCACACGATGTACTTCTGGTCGGAGTACAGCCGCTGCCCGCCGGCATCCACGTAGGCCGGGTTGAGCAGCAAGGACGTGTCCGTGGACAGGGTCTTTTTGACGTAGCGGTGCTGGTAGTAGCTGAGGAATTCGGCCGCCTGGATGGTCTTCCCGCCCTTGACGTTCTGTCGGGTCCAGATGATGCCGCCCCACACGAGTACGCCGTCACGGTCCACGTAGACCGCGGTCCGGCCGGGCTCGCTCGCCGTCTCCGGGTCGAGGGGCAGCGTCTCGTCGTTGTACGGGATCGTCCCGGACAGGCGGCCGATTCCGTTCAGCTCGAACGAGTACGAGACCGAGGAGAGCGGCAGTTCGGCGAGGAGCGTGTCTGTGCGCAGGTCGCAGAACAGGTACGTGTACGTGTGCTCTGCCTGCGCGGACAGGTCCGCCGCGTACAGGTCCGCGGACAGCGCGGACAGGTCGGCGGACAGCGCGGACAGGTCGGCGGTCATGCGATCGGCTCGACAATCAGCTGTCCGTCGCTGACGGACGTGACTCCAGCGCCGTACGAGCTGATGTTGTACTGCGGGGTGAACGTCACGGACGCGCCGGGAGTGAGATCCCTGCGGAGCACGGTGCGGCTGGCGTAGACGCGGCTGCCGATCGTGGAGACGGAGTTCGCGGCCGTGGAGGTCTCCGTCAGGGCGCCCGTGGAACGCCACCGGCACCACGCCGTGGACGTGGACGTGTTCGTATTCAGGCACGCGGCACCGATCGTGATCTTCAGCATGCCTGACGGGGGCACGGTGACCGTGATCGGCGGCCATTGCGCGGCTGTGAAATCCGTGAACGAGCCCGTCTGCGGCGAGGACGGGAACGACGCCTGGTCGGACGACGACGGCCGGATCTGCTCCCGGACCTGCCGCTTGGTACCCGCCTGCTGTCCTACCTCGAACACGTCTGTGTCCATCAGGTACAGCAGCTGGCCCGGGTGCAGCCGTGGCGGTGCCACGTTCGAGAACACCGGCATCGTGCCGCCCAGGGCCACGGAGAACTGACGGATGTCGCTGATGTTGGCCGCCGCCACGCTGGTCTGCGACGGGCCCACGCTGATGTCCGCGAGGATCTGCGCGTTCGACGGCAGGGTGCCCCGGGTCGTGGCGCCCGCCGACGTCGCGTACGGACCCTGGATGATCTCCAGCCGCCATTCCGATGCACCGCCCGCGTACTCGGCGTCGTACACGGAGGCGACCACCGTGTCCCGGCGGTACTGGCCCACGCCGCCCGCGGGCTGCACCGTCAGCGTCACATCGGCGTCGTTGACGCAGACGTACGTTCCGACCCCGCCGGCGTCGTGCTGGTCGATGAACGCGAACCCCGCGCTGACGATCACGGTCATGTTCGGGGTCGGGGCCGCTCGCACCTTCAGCTGCTGGTTGGTGTACGACGGCTTGACGCCCTGCCGGATCCGCATCGGCGTGGACTCGTCGACCAGGAAGCCGGGGTAGGCGAGCAGCGCAGTGAGCGCGAGCCGGTCGTTCCTGGCCGGGTAGCTGCCTGCCTGCATCCAGGTGGGCGGGTTGATGACGGCCATCGCTGGCCTCCTCTCTCACAGGCTGGTGTCGCGCCAGGTGACGGTCAGCAGGGACTGTTGGCCGGCCGCGCCGGGCAGGGCGCTGCCGCGGTAGGCGAGTTCGGTGGAGCCGGGCTGGAGCAGTGGCCACGCCGAGCCGCCGCGGACCCAGGAGCGGCGCGGGCTGGAGCCCATGAGGAGCACGGCCCGCGACCGGGTGTCGATGATCAGGTACTCGCCTGCCTGCACGGTGGCGTCGAGGGCGAGGATCCCGCCGCCGATCTGCTCGATGGCCGGGTTCGCCACGGGCCCGTCGAGACGCAGCACCGGGTAGGCGGGCGACGCACCGTCATTCACCGCCGTGAGGCGGCCCGACGTGCCTGCGCTGCCGTACGATCGTGTGCCGTTCGGGAAGTCCTGCTGGAACGCCACGTCGTCCACGAACAGCACGTCCGTGGACGGAGGGGTGTTGGGCAGCGTCGCGGCGAGTTGCGCGAACCCCGCGCCCGCAGGGGCGGTGAACGTGGCGCTCAGGAACGTCCACGTGTTCGCCGGTACCGGCTGCGTGTTGAACGTCGTCGTCATGTAGACGCTGCTGGTGTCGTACCAGTTGACGTTCAGGGCAACGTTCCGGGACGCCGAGCACCGCATCCACCCCTGCGCCCGGTAGGCGGCCCCGGCCGTCACCGCGAACTTCTCCGACTCGCCACGCGGGTTCGGGCTCGTGCCGTTCGGGGTGACCTGCATCGACCACGCCCCGGAGTGCGCCTGCGTGTTGACGCGGGCCACGGTCGCCGTGTTCCCCGTCCACGGGGCCAGGGTCGACTCGAAGTCGGTGTTCGAGTTGAGCGTGACCGTTGAGAACCCGTAGACGAGCGGGTACGTACGTCCGGCCGAGGGGCTGTAGGCGGTCGTCGAAGCGGACTTCTCGGCGAGGCCGTACAGGTACGGGTCGGCGCAGTAGAACTCCAGCGCGGCATCCCCGATCCGCCACAGGTACTCGGCGTCGTACGGGATGCTCCTCTTGCGGACCTTGGCCCACACGAGGATGCCCTGATCGAGGAACTGAAGGGGTTCCGGCCGCTGCTGCGGCTGGGTCGCGTTGCGCAGAGCGATGCTGAGGTCGCGCAGTCCGTCCGGGGTGTCCGCCCGCAGCCCCAGCTTGACCGGGATCACGCGGGGGCCGGTGAAGTCCGGGCCGGTGTAGTCCCCATGCTGGCCTGGACGGTCGACATCCTGGGCGCGCACCTCGGGCATGTCGTCCAGGCCCTCGATGGCGGTCACGCTGTACGGGCTGCCCGGCCCGAACGTCAGGGCCCCCCACTGGACGCGGCCGAGTCGCTGCTGTGCCACGGCTCATCCCCTCCCCACCAGGCCACGCCACGACAGGGCGCGCAGGATGCCGTCAGGGCTCGCCTCGGAGCCGTACAGGTTGAAGGTGTTGTGCTGGTCCCCGCCGCCTGTGCCCCCGTACACGGCGGCCAGCTGCGCCGCGGACGGCGTGCCGACCAGCACCTGACCCACGCCGGACGCGACGTCGAGCGCGGCACCGGCCATGGACCGGGCCGCGTCCCGCACGCGCCGTGTTGAGGCAAGCAGTCCCTCGCGCAGGCCCTCGCCGTCCATCTCGCCGAGCCACCGGAACTCCCGGCTCGGGCTGTGGGTCTTGTGGGTCTTCTTGACCGTGGACAGCATGCCCTCGGCGATCTTCTGCATCTGCTTCTCGATCGCCTTTTCCTGCGACTTCAGCCCGTCCACCAGGCCCTGAGCCGCGCGGATGCCCGCCCCGTACAGGGCGTCGCCCACGGTGTTCCCGGTCGCTGTCGCGGACTTGGCGAGCTGGGCCTGAAGGCCGTTGATCTTCTTCAGCTCTTCCGGGGTCGCCTTGGCCAGCGCGGCAGCCGTCGCCCCGCCCGCCTCCACGCCGGCGTCGGCGATCTCCTGGAGCAAGTCCGAGCGGAGCCCGGCTTTCTCCAACTTGGCGATGTTGGCCTCGAACTCCTTCGTGGCCTTGACGGACTGCTGGAGCCCGACCGTGATCGCGGCCACGCTGTTGACGTCGGCGTGCCCGGTCGTGATGTTGGCCTCGCCGAGGATCCCCGCCTTGATGTCCGAGGCGGCCTTGTTCCGGGCCTTCACCAGGTCATCGAGCTTCTTCTGTGCCGCGGTGAGCTTCTTCAGCACCGCGTCCCGCTTCGCGACCTGCTTTTCCAGTTCGGCCGTCGCCTTCGCGAGGGTCTTCCCGTAGCCGCTCTTCACGTTGTCGGGCAGCGCCTTCGTGATGGACGCCAGCGTAGAGCGCAGCTTGGCCGTGGTGCCGGTGATGCCCTTGATGAACCCCTCGATCAGCGCCCGGCCGGCCGGGGTGAGGATCTTCGCGTCCTTGGCCTTGGGGCCCTTCCAGTCCGGCAGCCTCGACGTGATCCCGTTCAACACGGACTGGACCGACGGAATCCTGCTGGTGATGCCCGCAACGAAACCACTGATCAGCGACGCACCCGCGCTGAACAAGACTCCCCCGAGCCCGCCGAGAGCAGACGCGGCACGGCCGGGCAGCCCCCGTATCCAACCCACCGCCTCGTCGAGCTTGCCGCGGACCGCGGCGACCAGCTGCGTGCCCGCCCTGCTGGCCTGACTGCTCAGGCTCCCAGCGAGCCCACCAAGCGCCGCGCCCGCGCGCCCGGGAAGGCCGGCGATCCACGAGACGACCTCGGCAACCTTCTGCTGTACGTAGCTGACGATCCCGGCCCACACCGTGGCGATGACCTGGTGAAGGCTGTTCATCGCGGCCCCGGCCGCCGCGGTGGCCTTCGGGGTGTCGCCGGTCAGCAGGCTGTTGACGAGCCTGAGCGCGGGCACCACGAGGTGTTCGAGGACCCACACGAGTTGTTCGGTGAAGACGGCCGCGAGCTGGGCAAATGCGGCAATCAGCGGCGGCAGGTACGGGGCGATCTGCTGGAAGAGCGTGGCGCCGAGCATGACCAGCTGCGGCAGCAGCGGCCCGACCTGCTCCAGGACCTGCCCGAAGGCCACGCCGAGCTGCACGAGGCTGGGCTGAAGCTGTGCGAGGAGCTGTGCGAGCAGAGGCCCTTGCTGCTCGGCCATCTCGGCGAACGCGTCGAGGAGCGGCGTGATCAGTGCTGGTAGGGCGCTGAAGATGGGCGCGAGGGTCTGGCTCAGGATGTCCGCGAGGATCCGCACGGAGGGCGCCGCCGCGGCGAAGATCCGCTGTAGGGCATCGAACAGCGGTATGAGGACCGGGAGCAGAGCAGCAACCAGCGTTCCCAGTGCAGGCAGGAGCGGGGCGAGAGCATCGAGCAGAGCGCCGAACGCGCGGGCAACGGCCTCCAGCACGGGCCCGAGCGCGGTGATCACGGGCCGAAGCGCGTCCCCGAGCGCGCCCACGAGCCGCTGCACGGGCGGCCCCAGCACCGTGATCGCGGGGGCGAGGGCCTGCAAGGCGAGCCCGAGCAGGGGCGCGGCCACCCGGCCGATGGCCGCCATCGTCTCGAACAGGGCCCGTAGCGCCGCCTGTACGTCGTCGCCTGCCGTGATCTTCGCAAGCTCGGCTGTGACGCTCTGGAGAACGCTGAGCATCCCGCCGCCGCCCGCGGGCACAGCACCGAAGATGTTCCCGATGACCTCAACGACGTTGCCGCCCACGTCGAACAGGTCGCCGAGCAGACCGATCGCGCGCTCGATGGCGGCCTGCATCCTGCCCGACTCGAACGCGCCAGCCAGCCGCTCGCCGATCCGGTCCGCGCTGCGCCCGGCCGCGGCCGTCAGCCGCTCGAACGACGGGCCGGCCGCCGCGCCGATCTGCCCCAGCGCCGTGACCACCACGCCCGGGACCCCGGACAGGTTCCGCAGCCCCTTGCTCGCCGACCCGAGCGCCGTCCCCAACGTGCCCGAGTCCGCCAGTTCCCGCGCCGCGCCGAGCACGCCGGCCGTCATGTCGTGCAGCGCGGTCGCCGTGCTGAGCAGGTTCGTCCGCAGCACCGGGAGCACGCTGCGGCCGGTGCGCTCCAGCTCGTTGGCGAGCCCCCGGAAGAACTCGTTCTGGACGCCCTGCTGTAGCTCCCGCAGCGCGGGCGCGGCATCGTGCAGGGCGACGGCGAACGCCCTCGCCTCGGGAGACAGCTTCTCCAGCGCCTTCGCGAAGTCGTCGGCCTTCTCCGGGTCCAGGGCCGCGCCGATCGCGTCTCCCACCCCGGCCATGGCCAGCTTCACCGTGCCGCCGGCCAGCGCGACGGACAGCAGCCCCGTGACCGCCACGCCGGACGCCGGCAGGATGTTCGCGATCGTCGCCGTCGCCCCGGCCGCCACCGGGATGACGGCCCCGATGGCGGCGGCCACCTTGCCGAACTGGGCGGCCATACCGCCTATCGACCCCGCCGTGGCGGCGAGGTGGCCGAGTATCCCCCGCAGCCGGTTCACGTGGTCCTCGTCCACGTGCACGTCGATATCGACGTCGGTGTCGTCCACGTGCCGGGCCGCGGCGAGGATCGCGTTCAGCTGCGCCGCGGCCTGCCTCGTGGTCGCGCGCACGTTGACGTTCGGGTGCTCGTCCCCGATCCGCTGAAGGTGCGTCTCCAGCCGGTCCAGCTCGCGCAGGGCGTCCGGGACGGAGATGTCCACGCCGATGCGCTGCGCGTCGAGCTGCGCCAGCTCACGGTGGATCCGGGCAAGGTCGCGGTCCAGCGGGTCCGAGTCGCCGTCGATCACCACCTGAGGCAGGTGGGACAACAGGCTGTCCAGCTCGCGGTGGATGCCGTGGCCGAGCGCGGACCCCATCGCCGAGCCCTGCCGCGAGGCGTCGGCGATGGCCCCGGACACCCCGTCGAGGTTGACCGCGAGGTGCGACACCAGGTTCGGCAGGTTGATGTCGTCGGCCACAGGTCACCTCCTCGTCAGCTACGGCGCATCGCGGCGAGGCCCAGAAGGCTCGTGCCGTCCGCGGGTTCGGGTTCTCGTCGGCCGCCGGTCTGGTGGGCGGCCTGGTGCTGCTCGGCGAGTGCGAGCAGCAGGTGCGGGGTCAGGCCCCAGAACTCGCCGGGAGAAATGTGGAGGGCACCGACGGCGAGGTAGAGGTATTCGCCCCAGGGGAAGGCGTCGTCTCCAGCTCCGGAGCGACGGTCACCGGGGCGCCGGCGTTTCCCTGGCTCCGGCTCTCCAGCGCGCGGCCGAGTGCGGCCGTGAACGCGCGCGTGTACTGGTCGAGGCGGCCCGGGTCGAGCAGGTCATCGAGCATCGCGCCATCCGTGCGGCGCCGGTACACGATGTCCTGGATGTGGCGGTCGCCCTTGGCGTCCTGGTACTCGCGGATGTGCGGCTCGAACCCGCCGGGCCCGACGGTCCCCGCGCCGATGATCTGCGCGAGCGGCCCGAACGCGGCGCCCTCGCCCGTCGAGTCGATCGCCTTCTGTACGGCCCCCACGGAGCCGAAGCGGGCCTCCAGCAGCGCAAGCGCGCGGAAGCTGTAGCGGAGCGGCACTTCGGTGCCGTCGGTGAGGGTGACGGCGCCGCCCTCGGCGAGCAGGTCAAGTCCTGTGGTCATGGTGGGTCCCTGGGTGAGTGCCGGGTTTCGGCCTGCGGACTGGGAAGGGGGCCGGCCGGGCGCGCTGAGCGAGGACGCGCCCGGCCGGGGATCACGAGGTGGCGGCGGTCGGGATCGCTACAGCGGTCTCGTTGATCTCGATGTCGATCCACTCGCCGGTCGAGATCAGCGGCACACAGCGCGCCTGGTTGTCGATGGTGCGGTAGTCCTCTTCGGCCAGACCGAGGCCGGGGAAGGACGACATCACGCACTTCATCAGGGAGAAGTGGACGTCACCGCCGACGACGTCGCCGCCGGACGTCGGGGTCTTCCCGACCAGCTTGTACGGCAGCGGCTTCGCGCCCTGCTTCATGGCCCACTTGGTCTTCTGCGACGGCGTGGTGCCCGAGTCAGTGATGGTGGAAGTGAGCAGCGCCACGAGCACGTCAAGGGAGAGCTTCGCGTGCGGGTAGGACACGGTGACGTTCGAGATCGATGCGTCCGAGTCGAGCAGACCGTTGTCGCCCCGCAGCTCCTTCACCTCGACGTCCCCGGAGATCTCCATGGACTTGATGCCGGGTACGTCGATGCCGGCCCCGTAGGACGGCGTGCCGCCTTCCGGGTCGGAGAGCAGGGGGAAGATCTTCGCGTCCTCGACTGCGTACAGCTTGGTCACTCGGGAGATGGGCATCTCGGTTCCTTCCTGGTGCCGGGGTCCGGCCCTTACGTGAGGGGTGGTGCAGCGGGCTCGGGGACGGGGATGGTCTCCGGGGCGACACCGGGAAGCTGCGGGGGCGGGCCGGCGTCCTGCGGGACGATCAGCCCGTCGATGACCCACCAAGTGGTGCCGGGCCGGCCGTCGGTGTCGTGGACGGCGACCGCCCCGTGGTCGACGGCGACGAGCGCGCCGATCCGCGCCACGGTGGCGCCGGGCAGTGGGGGCCAGTGCGGGCCGAGGACGGCGATCACCTCGTCACGGGCCATGGGCGTGTGCGTGATCTTCACTGTGGCGTCACCTCTTCGCGCAGCAGCTCCCGGTAGACCTGCACGGTGATCGAGTGCCGGACCCGGTTGTCGGCGATCGGAATGCGGTCGATGTCCTGCACGCGGACCGCGGTGACCTTCGCCGGGTGCGCCGGCAGTTGGCAGCCGTGCAGGGCGTGCGCGATGGCCTCGGCCAGCCCGTACCGCTCGGTGACCTTCGTGGTGCGCGCGCCGGTCTTCACGCGGGCCCGCTGCACGAGATCCACGATGACGGTGTCGATGATGTTGATCTCGGCCGCCGGGTCACCAAAGTCCCCGTTCGCCGTGGCGTCGAGCCCAGCCGGCATGCCCTCCTGCACGACGATGAACGGCTCGACCTGCCCCTCGCGGGGCCCGTCGCGGAAGACGGGCACGCCGAACTGGAGGGTTTCCAGGCGGGCCTTGATGGCGCCCGCGGTGCTCGCGGCCATCACCGGCCTCCCCGGATCTGCGAGAGGTTCGCCCGGAAGAAGATCTCCGTCAGCTCGATCGCGGGCCGCATGAACGGGTGCGCCCGGGTGCCAGGGTGGTTGACCTGCGCGACCGGATGAGCGGCGCCCGGCCAGTACAGCGCCTTCTTGTACCTGGGCTTGATGACGTGCGGGCTCGTGCCGTACTCCACATCTGCGGCGTACGAGACGTTGGTGCCCACCACGTAGCCGACCGCACGCCCCGAGCCCTCGGCGCGGGAGACGATCGACGACCGCAGGCGGCCCGTGTCGACTGGCGCCCGGCGGCGTGCCTCGTTCTGCACGTCCACCCGGGTCCGGTCGACGGCGCGCTTCACGTCGTCCGACATGCGACCGAAGGCGCGGCGCAGACCGCGCTCGTACTGGCGGGTGTTGATCCGCACGGACTCGGACGCACCGAGCCGCAACCGCGACGAACTACGCACGCGCATCACACACCCCCGATCAGGCTGTGACCGCGGTTCAGGTAGCCCGCCAACAGGGCGTCGACCTGCGTCGATCCGGTCGATGCCGATGCCGAGACGACGCCCGACGACGGCTCGTCGTCGCTGTCCTCGATGGCCACGTTGTTGCCCTCGTCGTCCACCTGAAGCGATGGGTCCTGCTCGGCGTCTGCATCGGACGGGGCGGCCTCGGCCTGGAGGTGCGCGGCGAGCAAGGCGGACGCCTGCTCCACGAGCAGCGGCGGCTCGTCGTAGCCGAACGAGCCGACCACCTTGACCTGCTCGGCCCCCCACCGCTCCCACAGACCGAGCCAGCCCCCGTTGTACGACTCGGCCCCCACCACGAGATCGTCGTAGCCACCCCACGCGAGGCGTACGGCGTCGACCTGCCCGAGCACGTCAGACGAGGTGACCCGGTAGGCAGACGACGGGATCGACGGGCCGTCGTCGGCGGCCAGCACGGGCATGACGCTGGTGACGGTCCGAACGCGGCGCGGGAGGATGACCAGTCCCCCCGCGCCGACATCCGATACCACCACCAGGTCAGTTGGTTCGAAACACTGCTGTGTGTAGGCGTCGATCCGCTCCTGGGCAGCAGCGACCCACGCGGCGACCTCGGCATCCGAGCCGGTGCACCCCGCGTCACGTGCGGCCTCTTCGGAGCAGTACGCCATCGGTCAGCCCTGCTCGCCCTCGACGGCCGGCTCCTCGGCCTCGGCGGCGTCCAACTCGCGGCGCACGCCCGCGGTGACGACCTGCCCCTTCACGGCGATCTGCCGGGCGTATCCGCCCGGGTGGTGGTCCAGGACCGGGCCGGTGGGCTGGCCATCGCCCTGTGCGGAGAGCGCACGGAACGCGTCGGCCGGCGCGGTCTGCCCGACCTGCCAGCCCTCCCCGGCGGCGTACTCGCGGGTGGAGACGACGGCGGCGTTCGGCTGCTCGGGGGTCTCGGTGGTGCTCTTGCGTGTGGTGGCCATGAGGTGGCTCCTCAGACGATGTGGAAGAAGCAGGGCGGGCGCGGCCCGTACGGGGTGGGCAGCGCCCGCGGAAGGGTCAGGTCGTGGCCGGCGAGAACGTGATCTTCACGAAGGCGGCCGGGGTGTGGACGGCGACGTTCGCGCGCATCTCGGCGAGGATCACGAGGGTGTTCGCGACGAACAGTTCGGCGTGCGAATCGCTCATCAGGATCGTCACGCCCTGCCTGGTCCACAGGGTGGCGCCCGCGCGGAACCCGCCGAGCAGCGCAGTACCGGCGGCCATCGCCACGGTGGTGACGACGCGCAGGCCCCACAGGCGCATCGCCGCGCCCGAGTCCTGGACGCTGGTGATGACGCGGAACTGGCCGTTCGCGTCGGTGTCCAGCTCGATGTCCTGCCAGTCGAGCGGGTTGAGGATCACCGCGTCCGGCGGGTACAGGGCGAGTTCGGCCTGCGTGCGCGCCTTCCTGACGGTGATCAGCTTGGCGTCCGTGCTGCCCGCCTCGGGCTGGTAGGTGCCGATGCCGGGCGTGGTGAGGATGCCCTGCATCTCCGTGGTGCCGTTGCCGGTGAGCACTTCACGGTCGCGCTTGTACAGCAGGCCGTACGTCAGCCGCCCGTTGATGTAGCCCATCAGCTGACCGTTGTCGTCTGCGGCCTGCCTCGTGATAGGCGTCCAATGGGCGACGGTCTTCAGCGTCGTGGTGATCGTCTCGAACTCGAACGGACCGGACATCGGCTTCGTCTTGCCCTCGGCCACGACCGCGGCCTTGTTCCACGTGCCCGTGCCAGCCACGGGCCCGGAGATGTCCCGCAGGTACTCCAGCGTGGTGCCATCGGACGTCTGCTGGTCCAGCAGATCGGCCACCAGCAGCGGGTAGTCCGGGTGCTCCGGGATGACGCCGGGCACCCGCGTGTTCTGGAGCGGGTACGTCTGCGTCGTGGTGGTGCCGGTTGGGGCGTCGCGGGTCTCGTCCGCGGCGAAGTTGACCGCGAACTTCCCCGTGTAGCCCTGGCTACGGAAGGTCTCCAGCGCCTTGGAGCGGACGAACGACTCGGCGACCGTGAGGGGGTGCGGGTTGCCGTTCGCATCGGGCTGCATGCCGGGCTGCTCACGGCGCTGACCGGGCTGCGGCTGCGGGTCCCCGGCGGGGAGCTGCGCGGCCTGGAGCGCCCGCAGGCGGGCATCCCGCTGGTTCGCCTGCTCGATCTGCGCGGCGATCTCGTCGGCGCGCTGAAGCAGGTCGTCCATGTCCCCGTCGAAGCTGGGGTCCTGGAGCTGCGCCACGATCGCGTCGCGCTGCTCGGCCAGCGTGGGGGCGCCGCCCTTGATGGGGTAGATCGGTCGACCGTCGCGGCGGCGACCGATGGGGCGGATCTTCGCGAAGTTGCTCACCGCGAGTCCTCTCGGTCCGTGGACGGCGCACAGCCGCCCATGCGTCATGGGTTGCTGCGGTCCGTCTGTCACGGCCGGTGGATCGCGCCCGGCATGCTCGCGGCTTTCACGTCCGGTGCGAGCGGCCCGGATGAGGGGAGGGTAGATCGACTACAGGGACGCGTGCGGGTGGGGGCTGCAATTCGCCCCAGCTCACCTCACAGACGCGAGCCGCAGCAGGGCGGCCCGGCGCTGCCGCTGCTGCATCTGGCGCCGCTGCTCCTCCTCGTACGCCACTGCCGAGTCGCGGCCGTGCTCGCGGTCGTACGCGGCCAGCCGCTCGGCCAGCGTCGGCTCACCCACGGTCTCGGTGTACAGGGCGCCGAGCGCGCTGCGGACGGTCTTCAGCTTGGAGCCGGGGACGGCCGCCATGCGCGCGGTGATCTGCGAGACCTCCACCAGGCGGGCTGAGCGGATGTTCTCCAGCACGTCGGCGCGGTCCTCGTCGCCCATCTCGGCGAGCTTCTTCCACTCGGGCAGATCCGTGCGCACGAACCCCACGGACAGCTCGCGCGCGCTGCCGGACCGGGCCATGGCCCGCTTGTCCCGGCCCGCCTGCGTGTCGTCGTACGCGCCCGCGATGTGCAGGTGGGTGGGCTGCTCGTCAGCACGGAACGTCCCGATCGGGTCGTACGGGCTGTGCATGAACAGGTAAGCGTACGAACCCTTGTCGATGCCCTTCCGGAACACCCCGGGGTGGAACGTCGTCCCGTACGAGTCCTTCTTCCCGTACTGGCAGGCGATGCCGTCGAAGGTGCCGTCCTGGTCCTCGCCTACACGGAACTCGTGCTGCTCGAAGACGCGGAACTCGATCTCCATTACTGGCCTCCCTTGGCCTGCTTGAGTGCGTGCTCGGCGTAGACCTCGGCCACGCCGTCCATGACGCTGCGGTGTGCCGGGGACAGGTTCGGCGCGTACCGGTACACCGCCCGGTTCTTCTTGTCGCGGCCGTCGTACTCGTAGACGACTCGGCCGCCGCCGAATGTCATGTGCCGCGGCAACTCGCCGTCGGCGTCCGGCCGTACGGCGATGTCCTGCTTGCCGTCGAACGGGCCCCGACGGACCTCGGCGAACGGCACACCGGGCGGGCAGTAGGCGCCCTGGTACTGCGCCGTTCCCGCGGGCTGGAGGATGGCGCGGACCTCACCGCGCAGCACGGTCACCACGGTCAGACCCCCTCGGCCTCGTCGTCCCACACGATGCGGGTGTGGCCGCCATGTCCGTGGACGTGCTCCGCGTCCGCCAACGAGTCCCAGAAGACCGTGGACGGACGGGGGCCCACCCACCGAACCGACACCGTCCCGTCCGGCCACAAGACGCCGTCGGCAACGGAGCCCGTACCCGAGACGCCCGTGACGTCGTGGTCACGGACCAGGGAGAAGACGCGGGGTCGTAGTGACCGCGCCTCGGAGAGATCCGGCATCGGGTACCGGTGGGCAACGGACGGGTCGTACTGCTCGGGCTCCGACATGGTCAGGACTCCTCGGTCTCGAAGGTGAAGGTCAGCGCGCACCGGCACTGGATGGACTGGCTCGCCGGGGCCGTCGGGTCCGCCGGCCACCTGCTCTTGGTGAGGGTGAACCGCTTGTTCATCGCCGCGGTGGTCCCGTTCTCCTGCCGGTGGGTCTCCCGAGTCCGCTGGTCGGCGGTCGCGAGCCACGTCTTCCGCGTGGCGCCGGCATCGAGCGCGGCGAGGAACGACGCCTGGCTGTACCCACCGACGGTCTCTGTGCGGGCGATCATCGTCGCCCGGTAGTCGCTCAGGTTGGCGAACACCCGCTGGATCCGCGCCCGCAGCTCGGGCATGCTCTCGCCCTCGGCGACACCGTGCGCGAGGAGCTGCGAGCGGAGCACCTGTTCCGTGGTCGCCGTGACCTGCCCGGCCAACTCCTCGATCCGGTCGTCCAGGGCGGCGGCCACGGCCGGCTCGTCCAGGTCGAACGAGCCGGTGATGGTGGCCCCGCCGCGGCGCCACACCCGCTCGATGAACGGCCGCAGCACCTCGCCGGTGCGGCGCCGCCAGTATCGCGCGTCGAAGATTTCCCGCACCCGGATGCGCTCTTCCCACCCCTCCGGGCCGGTGGCGACGTCCATGTCGGTCATGCGGGCCGCGGGCACCTGCTCGGGGTCGGGCGGGGTGAGCCGCACCTGGTCGTCACGGGCGAGGGCGCAGGCGTGCGCGCGGGTCTCCTCCAGCCACGCGGAGCTGCGTTCGGGCTTCTTCATCAGCCGGTCGAAGTCCCGCAGCACCCGGTCGCGCTGCTCGCGGGCGAGGGCCTGCACGGCGCGGCGGCCGGCGGGCTCCAGCTCGTCATAAGCGGCGTTTGTCTCGCTGAGGGACGGCGACGACGGGTCGTCGTCGGCACGGGTCAGCTCCGGCCGACGGGGCGTCGGAGGGGCGTCGACCTGCGGTGGGGCCTGCCCGAGCAGCCGGGCAAGGGCAGCCTCTACGGCCCGCTCGACAACGGCCCCGACGTCCGGCGACGACGGCAGCAGACGAGAGAAGTCCGCATCCCACGACCGCGCCTCGTCACCCGACGGGGCGCCCTGCACGGGGGCGAACTGTGCGCGGTACGGGGTGAGCGTGTGCTGGCCGAGCCCGTTCGGGAGCGGGTCCAGGCCGAGTACGGCGCGGGCCTCGTCCACCATGGTGATGTCCGCGTACATTGACGCGCGCGCCCGGTTGGCCACGGAGTCCTGCGAGTCCTGGAGGGCGTCCACCCCGGACAGGTCGAACACGGCGTCCTCGGCGTCCGAGGGCAGCATGCGCAGGTCGATCTCGCTGGACACCATCTCCAGCTTGGGGCGGATCGTGTCCGACCACAGGGTGGCCTTCGCCGCGGTCCGGTTCTCGTACGTCGTCCCGCCGAGCAGGTAGTCCCGGGGCACGCCGAAGGCGAGCATCACCTCGTCCGCGTTGGCCACGCGAGACTCCAGGTACTCCATCTCCTGGGGGGTGAAGGTCAGCCGCTCGAACCCGATCCCCTTGCTCTGTCCGTTCTGCCCACCACCCGGCGCCGATCGGACCAGAAGCGTCTTGCCCGCGTTCTCTGGGCCCTGCATGCTGCCGCGCCACGCGGCCTTCACCGCGGTGAACTCGGTCTCGCCCATGTCGCCGAGGTAGACGACGCCGGTCGGACGGGCCCCGTTCTTGTAGGACTGACGCTGCCACTCGCGGGCGTATGCGTCCATGTCGACTGCGTGCCTCGCGGCCTTCCATGGGGCGAGGCAGCCGAGCGGATCGAACGGGTGCGGGTATCGGAGCCAGAGCATTTCTTCGGGCAGTACAGGGACCTGTGTGCCGTCCGCGCGTCGGATCATGAACCCGACGATGTTCGTCGTCGTCGGCCGCTGCGCGAGCGGCTTGTCCACCACGACGTCGACTTGATCGAAGACGAGGTGAATTTCGGTGGGGTCATCTAGGCCGGTCTCGCCGCGGTCCTGCCACACGAACGCCTGGCCAGCCAACTCGGCCTGCATGAAGGCGAGGTACTTGAGGGCGCGGGCAGACATGAACGTGTTCGGCCGCTTGTTGAACAGGTGCGCGATCGGGTGGTTCTCGATGAACGAGCCGTCCAGGCGGGCGACTTCCAGGGGCACACTGCTCGCGTTGCTGGCGATCGCGTCCACGCACCGGTAGGCGACGGCGCTGTTCGCGAACCCGCGGGCCTCGGCGTCCAGCGCCATGGTGAGGGACTGCTGTCCGCCGATCGACGCCACGGTGATGGGCATGCGGTCGCGCAGGCTGTCCAGGCTGAGCGCGCGTGTCTCGGCGGCTCGGCGTAGCGCCCGGTTCCGGTACTGGCTCAAGGGTCCTCCTATGCGACCGCGGCCGAGTTGCCCGCAGGCGCGAGCATGAGAGCAGTGAGGGCCCACACCATGGCGTCCAGCCGATCCGGGCTGTCCTGCCCTGGCACCCACGTGACCAACTGGGTCTCAAGCTCGGGCAGGCTGTTCACGATGTGCGCGGCGTTCTGCGAGAACACGGCCGCCACCGGCTCGGCCCGGGTCGCCTTCCCGCGGGTCGCGGTCACGGTGTCGTAGTTCACCGTGCGGTCGATCTGCCGCAGCGTCGTACCGATCCAGTCGCCGCCGTTGTTCGTCTCGGCGATCACGACATCGGCCTTCCAGGCGTGGTACGCCTCGGCCGCCTTCCGCATGCACTCCTCGGGGGACATGCGCCCGGACAGGTCGTCGAGGACGTAGGCGTGCTGCCGGACGAACCCGTTGCGGTCCGGGATGTACGCCTGACCGAGGCCAGCCACGATGATGCCCATCTCGTCGGACTCGTCGCCGTCCGTGGCGGCCGGGTCGATGGCGACGACGATGCGCACGAGCGGCGGGGCCGCGCCGACACGCGTCCGGTCGAGGACACCGCGCTTCCACAGGGCGCCCTCGATGTCCTTCAGTAGTTCACCGTCCAGCTCCTGAGCCTCGGTGGCCGTGCCGGCGTGGCGGCGGATCAGCTTGTCCCGCTGCTCCTGCGGCAGGTGGATCGCGTCCCGAGTCCGGCCCTTGGTCACGATGACGTCGGACCGCTCGGTGAGTTCGATGATCTCGGTACGGGGCTTGGGCGTCGTGGAGCCGATGTAGTGCGGATTCGAGCCGATACGCAGACCCATCTCGCTGTGCGTGATGGCGTCCTTCAACCGGCGCTGCGCGGCGACCTCTTCCATCCACACGAGGCACCGGTTACCGCCGGCCCGGAGCCGTTCCACGTCGTCCGGGGTATGCGCGCCGAACAGCTTCGCCTCGGCCCCGGACGGCCACCTCGCGAAGGTACCGCCGGCGGTCGTGCGGAGCACCACACGCGGGTCGTGCGCCTTGAGTCCGGACGGCCCGTTCACGCACGCCTCGACTGCGTCTCCCTGCGTCGGCGCGATGATCGCCATGCGGTGGCCGCCCTTCAGCCGCGGGTCGCAGGGCGGCCCGTTGACGTGGGCGACCATGTAGCGGGCGCAGCCGTCCGTCTTGCCCGTGCCACGGCCGCCGAGCTGGAGCCACCAGCCCAACGTCTCGATCTCGTCCGGCGGGACCTGCCACGGGTACGGCTTCCAGCGGCCCCACCGCTTCGCCCACAGGCGCGCCGCCAACTCGGTTTCCAGCAGCTCAAGTTCGGCCGGGGACATCCCGGCCAATGCTGCATCGAGGTCGGCGGCCTGCACTGGGGGCTACTCCCATTCGTAGTAGGGCGGGATGGTCATGTTCTGGTGCGGCAACCGCTTCTCCAGGTGCCCGGCGAACAGCAGGCACCGGACCTGCGGGTCGCCAGACCACGTGACCGTGCACATCGGCTGTGGCTCGGGGGCCGGGTCCTGCTCGGTCGGCTCTTCGGGGATGGGCTCCGTCATGTCTCCTCCAGCTGCGCCAGTTCGTCAGCGAGGGCTTTGATGCGGGCGGTCATCTCGTCGGTGACGGTGACGTTCGCCTTCACCGGGGCGTAGAGACCGAGCAGCTTCGCTTCGTGGTCCATGGCCTTGACGATCGCCTCGGCGGCCTTGGAGGCGTTCATGCCGCCGGCGAACACCTGCGGCATCAGACCGTCGATCACCTGCTTGCACGTCGCCAGCTGCTCGCCGACGTACGCACCGAAGCTGTCGGAGGCTTCCTGGTGGAGGCGGGCTCGGCCACGCTTCCACGCCTCGTAGGTGTTCTTGATGTCCGCGCCGATCCGCTCGGCGATCTCGCGGAACTCCAGCCGCTCGCGGGTGCGGAGCAGCATCACCTCGTCCTCGCGCTGCCGTGCAATGTCCGCGTTCTTCTTGGTCGCCACTCCGTCACCTCCCTGGCAGGGACGGTACGGATTTCGGGCGTGCTGGGATCTTGGGGGCTGCAATTCGCGCGGACACAGCGAGGCCCCCACCGCACGATTCGGTGGGGGCCTCGGCTCGGGTGCAGGGTCAGGCGCGGGCCGGCTGCTTCAACGCCTCGATGAACTTGGAAGCAGCAGGCCCCGTCTGTGCAAGCAAAGCAGGCGCGTTGGCTGCGAGCTGAAGCATCACCTCATGGAACGGGCGCATCGCGCGGCCGGCCGCTTCCAGAGCGACATGGGCGTCCTGCGCCAGCTTCAGCTGGAACTCGGACGGTGGCAGCACAGGGTGGTGACGGTCGAGCTGGCTCAGGGCCCGCTCACGGTCGGGAAAGCGGCGATAGCTCATAGCTCATCCTCTCGCGGTCCGGCGGCCGTGTCAGCAGGCGTCGTACTTCCAGGCGGCGCCCTCCCGCGCCCACGGCTGCGCCTCCTGGTCGAACTTCGGGATGCCGACGCCGTACGAGACACGAGCGAGGTTGCCGGACACCTGGTCCGCCTTGAACGTCTTCACCTCCTGCGCGCCGTAGTCGGCATGGGCCTGCTTCACGACGGCCGCGTACGCGTCGGCCGTGATCTTCCCTTGGCAGCGCTTCGACAGCGCTGCGTACGCGGCGTCGGCGTCGCCCTTGAAGTACGCCGCGGTGTAGTCCCGCACGGTCAACTCCAGCGCCCCCGTGTCGGCCGGGGTGGGTGACGTGGTGGGCGTTGCGGAGTCGGTCGGGCTGCTGGCTTTGTCGTCGCTTGACGAGCAGGCGGTGAGCGCGAGGAGCGCGGCGGCGGTGGCAAGCGTGATGGTGGCGCGAGTGCGCATGTGTCCCCCCTGGACAGTGCGGTCGGTGGGGGCATAGTGACACAACGGACCAGGCCCGGTGGGACTGTGCTTCGGGGGCAGGGAGATCGGGTGCCGGTCATTGGGCGTCGGGGTAGCTGGCGGGTAGCCAGCTGGTGCGGTACTCGGGGTGTCTGCGAAGGCCGTTGTGGTTGCCTGCCCAGCGTCTCCCGAGTTCCTGGAGGGTGGTGATCGCTCGCCAGCGCAGCAGGTGCTGGTCGGCGGTGTGCGGGCTGGTGAGGTCGACGCGGGCCTGGTCAACGATCAGGCGGTGTCCAAGGGCCTCGCGTGCGCCCGGTGAGTCCTCGGGGAGCGCGGCGAGGTCTTCGCCGTATCGGGCGTCAAGGAATTCGGCGAGCGCCAGGGCGTCGGCGAGCTGCGTGCTGGTGATCGGGGTTTTCGGCGGGTTCGTCATGGGGTCATCCTCTTGTGTCAGTGCCCGCAATGGGGCTTGGTCCACCAGCCGCACTCGGCGCAGTACTCGTAGCCGAGGGCGGCGGTCAGGCGACGGATCATCGGTCGCACACCTCCTCCCGCTGCCTCGCGGAGAAGGCGCGCTCGATGCGGCCTTGCAGCGGCAGGCGCCTCCCGCTCGGAGCTTCGGTCGGCTGTTGCGACTCGGAGCCGTCCGCCTCCTCGGGAGCGTCCGGGTCGGTGACGTACTCGACTTCCGGGAAGATCAAGTACCCCTCCCCCACCGTCTTGCGGACTTCACGCGCACGCCCGGTCTCACGTGCGTAAACCTCGCCGGAAGGGGGCTCAGGCTCGGGCGGGGGAGTGGCGGACGAATCGGACATGCGGCGGCGGGCCGACCGCCACAGCGCCATGCCCCCGGCGACGACGACCAGGAGCACGCCGGCCGCCTCGTCCACCGCGAACGCCACACCGACCACGGCTCCGCCGAGGACGACCAGGACGCACGCCCCAGCCGCCTGGGACGGCTCCTCCTCGGCCGCCTCCTTCCGGCTCATCCGATCCGCCCGAAGGTGTTGTCTCCGAGCCAGTTCGCGGCGAGCGCGAGCGGCACGGCAGCGAACCCCGCCACGCCCGCGCTGGTCCCGAGGGTGATGCCGCACCAGGCGCCACGCTTCAGCAGAGCGCTCTCGTGATCGTTGCCCTTCCTGACGGCCGCGATGAACCCGGCGGTGAGGATGAGCACCACGCAGTTGCCAGGACCGGACAGTGGGATGAACGTCGCGCGGGCGGCGAGCTGGCCCGGCTGCTCGCCCACCCCCCACAACAGGGCGGCGTCCCCGAGCCAGTTCGAGATGCCCAGGACTGTGCTGGAGACGAGGCCGATGAGCCCGGCGACACCAAGGGTGGTCAGCGCGCCGTAGCACCAGGACAGCAGCCAGGGCAGCAGCTTGGCGGCGTGCTTGACCGGGTCCTTCAGCAACTGCTTGCGGCCGGGCCACCACTGGATGACGTCCCAGACGAGGATGCAGATTCCGACGGTCACGCCGCCGTAGGTGACGTAGTTCAAGGTGGGTCCTCAGCGGAGGATGGCCACGGCGAGCGCGGCACAGGTGAGCACGAAAGCTGCCGTCCCGGTGATCGGGGGGACGGCGCGGAAGTCGACCAGGGCGAGCACGATGAGCCCGCCGAGCATGGCCAGCGCGAAGAACACACCGAACAGGGCGGTGAGGAGCATGGGTGGTCACCCGGCCCGGTGCAGCGGCGATGGCCGGGTGGGCAGCGCGGCCAGCTGGGGCTCGTGCTTCTCGATCTCGGCGCGCAGGACCCCACGGAGGGTGGACGCGCCCGGGGCGGTGAGGTTCGCTGCCTCCAGCGCGGCCCGCATCTCGCCGGTGGTGGGCCGGTACCCGTCGTCGTACAGCGGGCGGATGACGGCGCAGCGGGGGTCGCTGTACCGGATCGTCAGTCGCTCGGGTCGCTGCTCGTCGGCCGCGGGCTTCTCGGTGGCCGGCGGGAGCGCGGGGGCGTGCTCGGGCATCGGGGGCGCGGCTGGCTGCTGGGCACGCTCGACGGTGACGACGGGCGGGGCCTGCGTCGTCTCGGCCGGCCGTCGGGCGAACCAGACGTGCAACTGCCGCATGAGCGCGCCGAACGCGAACAGGGCGGCCACCGGCGGGACCGCGGCCACGACGTATTGAAGGGCGGGGGCGTCCGCGCCGACGCCGGCCACGTTCAGGCTGATCGAGCCGAGTGCGCCGACTGCGGTGAGGCAGATGGCCCAGGGGTCGACGGTGCGCAGGTACGAGGCGCGCAGGATCAGTAGTTCGCCTGCGAGGTAGAAGAGGTCGAGGACGGCCGGCCATGCCCACGCGCGGGCGGGGTCCATGCCGAGGCCGTTGCCGGCGGCGACGTCGTGTAGGTGGTGGTACGACAGCCAGAAGGCGATGCCGGTGATCGCGGTGATGATGGCGGCGGCGCCGACGGCGAGGCCGAGTCCGCTCGTAGCCGTGGGTGGTGGGGTGTGCGTAGGCTGCTGGTCAGCCATGGGAGGTCACGTCTCCTGTGGTCAGCCCCCGGTTGCCGCCGGGGGCGTCTTCGTTTGTGGGGCGTCGTCGGGCGTCGTCGGTCCGTCCGGGGCTTGGTGTCGGATAGCCGACACGCACGGTTGAGGGTAGCCGACACGGCGACGGGTGTGCAGACCTACGCTCCGATGGGGAGGTGACGGGGCATGGCCGAGGAGACGGACGAGGCGCGCACCGAGGCGGATCGGGTGCTCGCTGCGGTGCGGGATGCGCTACGCCTGCTGGAGGCGATCCCGGACGCTGCGGTGCGGGCGCGGGCGGCCGGCCTGGTGCTGCGGGAGTGGCCGGGTGAGCGGACGTTGCCGAAGGAGATCCGGCAGCAGGCGGTCAACACCCTGCACCAGGCGGGCATGGACTTCCCGGAGATCGGTGAGGCGATCGGTACGGACCGGTCGCGGGCGTGGCGGATCTGGAAGGGCATGAGCTGACGACGACGCCCCGTCACCAACCGTCGTCGTGACGGGGTGACGGGGCGTCTGCCTGCGTCGATCAGGCTTGGGCTCCCTCGGCGCCCACCCACCCGTCTACGGCGTGCTGCGCCACCTCGTGGCCGGACCACACCGGGCCCTCGGCCGTCGGCGCCGGACGACCGGCCAGCAGCTCCCGCGCAACGCTGACGACCACCGCCGGGTCGGCCCACCTCGGCAGCGCGGGCAGGAACTCGGGGTCACGCTGGAGGTGGCCGTTCTCCTTCCGCGGGGCCCACTGCCACTGCTCGGCCGGATGGTCCCACGTCAGGGCGATGCCGTGCCGGTGTGCGTCGGTGTTGAGCGCGGGGTGGCTGCCTTCCCAGACGATGACGGCGGTCAGCATGCAGGCGACGCCGGACAGGCCGTCGTCGCGGTATCGGTCCAGGTCGCCGTCTTCGGTCCATGCCTCGTCGGGTTCGAGGCCGGCGGCGGCGAGGGCATCGCAGACGTTCTGGATGTAGAGGTCGTGGGGCAGGGTGCGTTGGGTCACGGTCGATTCCCCTCGGTGGTGGTTGGTCGGGACGGTAGGGCGCAGCACTGACAGCCGGTCACGTCTCCGTGGCGGGCTGCTCGGTGACCGTGGTGATCCGCTCCATGAGCCGGTGCTCCCAGTTCGGTTGCATCTCGCGTCGGCCGGCAAGCTTCTCCAGGGCGGTGGCCTTGTTCTCCCACGAGAAGATGAGGCCGCTCTGTTGCCACGGTTGACTTTTGGCTGGGCGGGACTGGATGAAGTAGCTGACGCGGCGGGTGTGGGTGGCTGGCTGTTCGGGCATGGTCACTCCCCTGTGGTGGGCTGCTCGGGGCCGTCGAGGGCGGCGAGGATGACGGGCATGATCGAGTCGGCGAGGTCGCCGCGCCTCATGTCGGGGCGGTAGTCGGCGCGTTCGAGGGCTTCGGCGATGGGGTCGCGCAGGGTGCGCACGCGCTCGATGGCGGCCTGCGCCTGCTCCAGCTCGGCGCGCGCCTCGGCGACCTGCTGCCACCATGGCCGCTCGACGTCGTGCTGCACGACGCTGCGCCACCGGTCCACGGTGTCCGTACGCACCCACGAGGTACGCACGCAGGGCGCGCCTGGGTGGCCATGCTCGGTGAAGTGGCGCAGAACCTCGGCGAGGACGGCGGCGTGTTGGTCGCGGTCGCGTTCGATCTCCTCGGCCTTGCCCTTCCACGTCTCCCGGCCCGTGATGAGCTGTTGCGCCCGTGCTCGTAGTGCCATGGCCTCGTGGTCGTTGAGCACGCCGCGAGCGGCACGGTCGACGAGGACGAGCAGGACGTTGCTCCGGCCCGCGTCGGTGATGAACGCGCAGTCGCGAGTGGTGCCGTCGCAGGCGCCCGCGATGTGGGTCAGGCACGCGTCCTCGTCGGCGGCCGGGGCCGCGCGCAGCGGTTCGTCGAACGTCGGGTACACCGCCACGGCGTCGGGCCAGCTGTGGCCGAGGTCGTCGGTGTGGTTGGTGACGGTGAGGTGCCCGGCGGCGCGGATGCATTCGCCCGGCGGGTAGTTGGGCCCGCGGTAGGCCGCGCTGCACGTCGTCGCGGGCGTCGTCGCGTCGTCGACGGCGCGGTCCTCGTACGTGACGACGGGCGTCGTGAGGGCGTCGGCGATGCGTCGGACCTGCGTCGTCAACTGCTCGGCGGCGCGGACGACGGCCCGCGCGTCGGTGCTGGGCTGGCTCACCGCTGTGCCGCCCTGCTGTCGATGTCGGCGATCCAGGCGGCGCAGACGGCGGCGACCTGCACCAGCTCGGCGCGCAGCTTGGCGTGGTCCCGCTCGGCGTTGGCCTCGGCGACCTCCTCGGCGAGGATGTCGGCCCATGTGCCGTAGCCGGAGGCGAACGCGTCCTGGCACCAGCGGCGGGCCCGGTCGGCGTCGTCCTGCTGGCTCTTGTTGCCGGTGCCGTCGGGGTGGTGTTGGTCGCCGAACTTGGCGAGTTGGCGCTGGCGTTCGGCGTCGATCTCCTCGGCGAACTGGCGGACGCCGGGCGTGGTGAACAGGGTGGGGTAGCTCATGTGGTGCTGTCCCTTCGGGTGCAGTGCTCGGGGTCGTGCTGCGCGCCGGCGGTTGCCCACCAGGTCTCGCAGCAGGCGGCGGTGAGGGCGATGGCCACGGCGTCATCGATGGCGGGCCGGGTGTCGGGTGGGCGTGCGGCGCGTTCGAGGCGCAGTAGGGCGGCGCGCAGCTCGTCGCGGTGGTAGGCGTGGTGGACGATGCCGAGGGCGAACAGCACCGTGCAGGCGGTCAGGAGCGCCGTGTAGGCGGGCCGGTCGTGCTGCTGGCTGGTGACGGCGAGCCGCAGCGTCACGAGCGAGGCGGCGAGGTAGAGCAGGCACAGGATGCTGGTGGCGCGCTTCAAGGCTTCCTCCAGGGCGTGTGGGACCAGTGGGCGAGGGGCAGGCCGGCGGTGGTGACGACGAGGAGCACGTAGGCGACGACGGCGGTCACGGGCGGGCCTCGTCGTCGGGTCGTTGCTCGAACTCCTGGAGGGCGTGTTGCATCGCGGCCTCGTCCAGCTCGGTCGGCATGTGGACGGTGACGGGTGGCTGGAGTCGGTCCATTACGACGGCGCCGAGGCGGGCGCGCAGCATGCCCTCGTAGTCGGCGCGTTGGTCCGGATCGCTGCTGATGGCCTGCCAGTACCGGACTGGGAGGGCTGCTTGGTAGGCGTACTGGACGCCGTTGACGGTGGTTTCGGCCCGCAGGATGACGGGGGCGGTGGGTTCAGGCTTGCTCATGGTCACTCCACGTGGTGAGTCAGCTGGCGATGGGCAGGGGCTGTGCGCCCGCTGGAGCGCCCGACGTGATCTCGGTGGGCTTCCGGACGCCCCGACCGCTACGCGCCCGCTGTGGGCTCTTCCGGCCGCGCGCACGATCCGCTGCCGACCGCTTCGCCTGCGCCCCCTTGCACCCGTCGCACGCGGGCTCCCCCAGCACGCGGTGCAGGTGGTAGCCGCGCGAGGAACCGCCGGCCGCGTGCTCGACGGCCAGCCGCGCCCGCCGATCGGCTTCAACGTGCGCGTCGTGCGCCGCGGTGCACTCGGCGCACGGCTGCTCCCGGTACCCGAAGTGCGCCCGATACGCAGCCTCCGAGCCGCAGACGAGCCGCAGTCGCCCGTGCTCGTCGAACCGCCACGGCCGGCCGTCACGGAAGCTGCGCCGGTCCGCGGCCGTGGTACCGCCCCACACACCGTGCGCCTGCCGGGTCTCGATGGCGTACGCCGCGCACGGGGTCCGCAGGGGGCAGGTCTGGCACTGGCGTACGGCGGCGGCGCGTTCGCGGGCCTGGTCGCTGAAGAACGGCTCGGGGTCGAGGCGGCAGGGCAGGCCGGGGGTGCGGATCATCAGGTCGTGCAGGGTGCTGGGCATGGGTACCCCCGGGGGTTGGTCGTGGGGCGGTTGGTCTGCGGTGCTGGTCAGGCTCGGCTCGGCTTGCGGTCGGCGAGCCAGCGGCGGCCGGCCTCGGTGATGCGCACGGGGTCGCTCCAGCCGTCGCCGACGTTGATCAGGCCGAAGCGGTCGAGCAGGTGGAAGCTGCGGGCGTTGACGGCGTAGGTGCTCCCCTCCATGCGCCAGCGGCCGTAGGGGGCTGACTCGAACTGGACTCCGCTACCGAGGTCTTCGCGGGCGAGGGCGCGGAGCAGCTTCAGCGGGCCGGGCGAGAGGGTGTCGGGCGTGGTCATGCGCTGTGCCTTCCGTGGTGGGCGAGTGCGGGTTCGCAGCGGGCGTGGACGGTGCGGTCGGGGCGCTGGGGGTCGGGCATGATCCGGCGGTTGCAGCCGGGGCAGATGCGCCACGTGGTGGGGTCGTCGGGGTTGGGTTCGTGGGACTCGTTCTGATCACCGGAGCGCCCAACCACCTGAGGTTTGAAAGAGACCTCAGCCCCGTCTTGGGAACCCCATGGGTAACCCCCTGGGGTGTTCGGGGGGCGGTCCCCCGAACCGTTCAGGGGGCGGTCCCCCGAACTCATTCGGGGGGCGGTCCCCCGTTCTTCCTCGGCCGTACCGTCGGTAAGTTCGGGGGGCGGTCCCCCGTTCTCTGATCCTTCGAGTTCGGGGGACCGCCCCCCGTTCTCCTCGGCCCACGGAGCCGTCTTCCGCTCGGCCTCCCGCTTCTGCCGAGCCTCCTCACGAGACGCCTTGACGGCTTCGAGATAGGCCACTGCGGCGGGCCAGTCCGGGGCAGGCGCGAGGACGATGGCGTACAGCGCGGTACGGCCCCGGCGGCGTTCACCCCGAACGACAACAACACCGGCCCGTACAGCGGCTTCCAGCCGGTCGCGAGCGTCTTTCTCGTCGGCGCCGGCCGCCTTCGCGATGTCCTGGATCCGGATGGGCTTGCCGTCGCTGAAGCGGAGTTCACCGGCGGCGTTGGACATGGCACGCAGGGCGTAGAGCAGCGTGAGCAGGCCGGGTTTCAGGGCCCGCGGCATGCTGCGGGCCCACCGCCACGCGAGCGCGTTGCCGAAGGCGTTCGGCACGCTGCCCGGGGTGCGGGCGTCCTGCTCGTCTGTGCTCAACTCACTGCTTCTCTCGTGATGTTGCGGAACCGATCCGGCAAGATCCGGTCGGCCCGGGGCGCCCGCTGTACGGCCGCCCCGGACAGTGGGCGGCTAGCGGACGAACTCGGCCCGGCGGCGCTCTTCCTTGGCGCGCTGGTGGGCCTCGTACTCGCCCTCGGTCGGGTAGCTCCCGAACCGCTCGGCAAGCACGTCCTCGGCGCTCTGCGGGCCCGGACCGGCCTCGTCGAACGTCCCCTCCATCTGGCGGCGCCTCCACATGGCGCGCTTCGCCTCGGCGAGGGACACGGCCTCCTCGTCGTCCTTCGCGACTTCGCACTCGGTGACGCGGAACTTCACGTGCGGCGCCTTGTCCTCGCCGTCGGCGTGGCCGGTGTACGAGGTTGAGGTGAGGGCGACGATCGCGTACATGACGGTGCCCGGCTTCTCGAACGCGCCGCGCTTCTGGTCGCGGGTCAGGGCGACGTCGATGAAGCCGGCCGCCGAGTCGAGTTTGGCTTCGGGTGTCTGGTGGGCGGGCAGCTTGGGCATGTGCTGTGCCTTTCTGGATCGGTGGTGCTGGGCTGGGTCCCGGGCCCGCCGTGGGGGTCGGCGGGCCCGGGGAACGCGGCCGTCGGGTGGTGGTCAGTGGAGGCGCCCACGCGCTCGGTAGGCCGCGGCTGCTTCGGCGGCCTGGATCGCGAGCGCGTCTTCTGCGCAGACCTTGTGCGCCGGCTTCCGCTTCGAGTCGCGCAGGTGGGTCGGGAACCCGCAGTAGCGGCACGGGAGTTCGCGGCTGGACCAGTGCAGGTCTCGGTCGCTCCAGTCGAGGAGCATCCCCGGTACGTACTCGGGCTCAGGCGGGGCGCGGCGGCTACGGCGGGAGGTCATGTCGACCCCTGGTCTTCAGCGCGCCACCGGCTGACGGTGCGCCGCGCGATCCCCAGCCTGCCTGCGATCTCCCGTGTGCTGTGGCCGGCGACCGTCATGCGATAGCAGGCGAGCCGGGCTTCCGCGCGGCTCAGCACGGGGTAGGGACGGAGGCCGTGAACGACGCGCTGCACGGCTTCCTCGTCGATCTCGCTGTGGCGGGGACGGCGAACGCGCGGCCGGTACGGGCGGGCCGGGTTGGCGAAACGTTCCAGTCGGGCCGCGGCGCGTCGCCAGCTGCGGGCCTGGCCGCGATGGAGCTCGACATCCGCTGCGGCGCGCAGCAGCCTGGCGAAGCGGCGCGCCGTGTCGATGCTGGCGAGGGAGACAGTGACCTCGATCACCGGTCCACCGCCTCGTAGCCGAGCGGGTCTTCACCTGGCTCTAGGCCACGGACAACGAGGACGATCTGACCGCCCTTCCGCTTCTCCCCGAGCCGCATGTCCGGACCGATGACCCGCATGTGGTCGTCGTCTTCGAGGACTCCGGCGTCCACGATCCCGTCGACGGCGGCCTTGAAGCTGGGGTACCAGTTGGCCGGGTCGCGGCGGCCATCGGTGGGCGGGTGCAGCACGCCGAGGATGTGCGCACGCTGGAAGAGGGCGCCGGGCTTGGCTGCTGCGAGCGCGTCCATGAGGGCGGGGCACTCGCTGACGGCTTCCCTGGCGGCGGCGCGCAGCTCCTTCGTGACCTCGTGCCGGACGCGGTGGTGCGGGCGCTGGTTCGCGTTCAGCAGGCGCAGGCCGGCGGGCAGGGGGATGACGAAGGGTGCGGGCCGGGCCCCGGCCGCCGTGGTGGCGGCCGGACGCTCCGGGTCGAACAGGGTCGGCGTGGTCACTCGGCACCGCCCGCGGTTGGGGTGCTGGTGAGCGGGTCGTGCAGGGTGCGTGTGCGGCACGTCCAGCAGACGCGGCCCCCGGTACGCAGGAAGGCGTGCAACGTGGTCCGCTCCTCGGCCGGGCAGTACGCGAGATCGTTGACCACCGCCTCGGTGGGCCGCATGAGGATGGCCAGGGGAACGGTCTCCTCGGCACGACGCGGCTGGCGGGTGGCGCTGCGGTGGCCGTTGCCGGGCTGGACGACCTGACGGAGGCGGGCGAGCAGGTTCACAGCAACGCCTCCCGTTCTGTCGCGCGCGCAAGGTCGTCTGCCTCGGTGTAGTCCGCCTTGAGGTCGATCCCGGCGCGCTCCAACTCGAAGGCGAGATCGGAGAGGGAGTAGTCGTCGCCGCGCTGATTGGCGACGACCAACCGGGCGATGGTTGAGCGCAGCGCGGCGCGGTCGGTCTCCGCGTTCAGGAGTCGCGCGACGATCGGCGGGATTGCCAGTAGCGCGTGCCGCGCGTTCCAGTCGTCGGCACGGTTCGCGATGCGCGCTGCCTTCACGGCGTCGGCGACCAGTTCCAGGGCGGCCGGGGTGGCGGCGCCGAGTACGGAGCGGAGTCCGGTGAGTTCCGCGCGGGTCATCGGTTTCATGCGCCCGTCCCTGATCCGGGCTGCCGGGTCGACGGCCACGGCCGGGCACCCTCGGCGGGCGCCTGCTCCTCGCCGGGGGCCTGCTGCTGGCCGGCCTGCTCCTCGTGCTGCTGCTGGATCTCGCCGAAGGTCACGCGCTGCTGCGGAAACTCCTCGTCCACGGTCGTCTCGCCACGGCGGATGGACTCGAAGATGATGTGCAGCTGGCCGAGGTCGAGGTTCGTCCACTTCCCGGATGCACGGCCCGCGCGGTTCTCCTCCAACTGCTCGACCGTGACGCCGATGCCCTCGAACGCGGTAATGGCCTCGGCCGCGCGCTGCGCGATCGGCTTGTCGCCCTGCCCGTTCTCCACGGTGTGGTTGGCGATGGCCTTCGCCTGCTCCCGGAACCAGTCGGGGAGCACACTGAAGATCATCTCCCGGAGCCTGCGGGCGCCGTTGTTCGAGTTGTTCTCGTAGACGTCCCGCGGGTCCTCCAGCCGCGTGCCGCCGCTGTCCTTCGACCAGCGGGTGTGCGGCACGATGAACGTCGTGCTCGCGCGTTCGTTGGTCTCCAGGTCCCACGCCCACGCCTGCATCTCGGACTCGCCGGCGGCGTCGTCGCGGCGCAGTTCGTGGACGCCGTAGTGGATGTTCGTCCAGCAGCGGGCGAGTTCCTTGGCGAACTGGATCGTCTCGCCGGACACGTTCGAGGTGCCTCGGCGGAAGCGGAAGAACGAGCGGACGGCGAGGTTGTGCTGTGCGAAGGCCGTCTGCATCTTCTTGATGGCGAGGGCTTCGACGCGGGGGAACTGGCGGGCGACGATGACGGCGGCCTGGACCTCGGCGACCGCGCGGGACTGCTCAACTGCGGTGCCCTGCCCGATGAACGACGGCGCCGGGGCGGCCGGGGCCGCGAACTGGTGGTCGGCGGTAGCGGGGTAGTTCACAGGTACTCCAAGGTGTCTCGGGTCTCGGCCCAACCGGGCAGGGCGAGCGGCACCACGTCGTCGCTGTAGCCGGGCCAGTAGCCAGTGCGGGTGCACTCGGCGAAGACTTCGAGGGCGCGCCGGTTGCGGGCGGCGCCGATGCGGCGGGACGTCGCGTTCACCTCGATGACGGTGATCACGTACGGGGCCTGCTTCTCCTGGCAGACGAAGACGAACGCGGCCGTGTCGTCGGCGATGCCGAGGGCGTGGCAGGCGGACCGGTACCAGTCGTCTTGCTGGTGGTAGCCGTACTCGTCGATCGCCTTCTGCAACGCCTCGGGGTTCGCCGAGCGGCACGTCTTGTAGTCGGCGATGATCAGTCGTCCGGACCGCGGGTTGGGCAACCAGTCGAGGCGGGCCCGCCGCATGACGCCGGTCTTGTCGTCGCGCCAGAACAGGGACTGCTCGGGGGTGCCGTGCTCGGGGTCGAACAGCAGGCTCGCGACGGGGTGTCGGCGCAGGGCGTCGGCCATGTCGTGGACCTGCTGGTACTCGGAGGGCTTCAGCGGGATGTTCCCGGCCTCGCGTACCTCCTTGACCTCGGCCTTGACGGCGTTGGTCCGCCACTCCTCGGCGTCGATCTTCACGAGCTTCGGGCCCTGCCCGAGCACGAGCTTGTGGGCGGCGTTGCCGATGTCGAAGACCTTCTTCGGCGGCTGCGGGTGGTCCTGCTCGTACCGGAAGTGCGCGGGCGAGGACGGCGCGAGCAGCTTCCGGGCGCCGCTGGAAGAGAGGGCGTACCGGTGGGAGTGGTACTCCTCGTTCGTCATCGGGTGGATGCCTGGCTCGGTGATGGGGTCCGGGCCGGCGGCCGGGGCGAGTGCCCCGGCCTGCACGACAGTCGTCATCAGGCGTCGCCACCCCTCCGGGGCGGCTTGACCCCCGCGACGCGGTACCACTCGCTGAACTCGGCCGAGCCCATGCCGGACTCGGAACCGTCCACGGGCGCCTGCATGGCGGTGGCCGCTGCGAGGGCGAGCGTTGCGTGCACCTGCGCGGCGGCGAGGATGGCGGCCACGTCCGTGCCTTCCTGGTGGCCGTCGCGGACCTCGCGGAGCAGCTGCTCCGCGCGGGTGTAGTGCTCGGGGCCGGTCATGAGCGGCCGTCCTTCCTGATAGTTGGGGTGTAGTAGGTGCGAGGGGTGCCGTCGCCGTGGCGGTCGAGGTGGCCGTCACGGTGCAGATCGGCCAGGTAGCGGCGGGCGGCCATGCGGAGGACATGCGTGCCGAGGAGTCGGCGCCAGGTGCGCCTGATGCGGCTGGTCGTCCACTCGCCGCCCTCTGTCTGGATCGCCTCCAGCAGGGACTTCCGGGTGCCGCGCCGTGGGTGGGCAGGGCTGGGGTCGCTGCCGAGCCGATAGAAGCGGCGCCCGCAGTGCTCGTCGGGTACGAGGTATGCGCGCCGGGTCAGCTCGATCAGGTCGCGGCGAGCGGCGCCCCGCTGGACGGGGCCGCCGGTCGCGCGCCGGATCTGCTGGACGCTGGATGAGGACCACTTGCCGCCGTGGGTGCGGATGGTGTCGAGCAGCTGCGCGAGGCGGTGTTCGCGGGCGGTGAGCTTGTCGGGAGTGGCATCGGCCGCCGGGCGGCTGCTCTTCTCCCCTGCCGTCTTGCGCAACTGCTCGGCGAACCCGCGGGCGGAGCAGGAGTCGCAGCCGCCGCACGTGCACTCCGGGTCGGCCATGGCGTGCACCAGGTCGGCGGCCACCTGCAGCTGCTCGGCGTCGTGCTGCGCGAGCAGGTCTCGGGCGATGGCAGCGGGCTCGGCGCTGTCGACGTAGTACGCCCTCAGCGCGTGCTCGATCACCTTGCGGACGCTCATCGGCGGCCTCGCTTCCAGCGAGCCAGCAGCGACGGCGCATCGACCGCGCAGTACACCAGGAAGACGGCCCAGACGATCGCGGCCCAGAGGAGCCCTTCCAGGAAGCTCATTCGTCGGCCCCCTCGTCGTACTCGGAGGCCAGCTCCAGCGCGGTGACGATGTAGCCGGTGACGGACTCCTCGTTCTGCCCGGCGGTGACCACCAGCTCGGCAACGCGGTCCTCGTCGTCCTCGATCCAGTCGAAGACGAGCGTGGTCCCCGCGGGCCAGGAGCGGCGCTCCATCGCCTCGCAGTGCGCGCGGGCAGCAGCCTCGGTGCCGTAGTGGCGGAGGGTGATCCCGGAGTCTGGGTGCTCGGCGCGGTAGACGGTCAGTGGCTGGTCCTCGCTGAGGGCCTGCGTCGGCGCGATCCGCCGTGTGATCCCATCCACCGGAACCAGCGCGGCCACCGTCGGGCACGGCCACGGCTCGGCGTCGTGCTGGCAGTGCTCCGAATCCGGGAACTTCACGTGCACGGCGCGCGCCGCCTCGATCTGCGCCTTCAGCCGCTCGATCTCAGCGTCCCGCGCGATCACGTGCTCGTGGAGGGTCTGCTCCCGCTGCTCCTCGGCACCCGCAGGCAGGGCCGCACGGAACGAACGCAGCATCTCCTCAACCTGAGCAAGCGCACCGTCCGCCGGGTCCGTGTCGGCGGCCATGCCGAGCGCGATCAGGAAGTTGTCGACGGACTTGGCGTCGAGCAGTCGGGCCCAGGCCAGCGGCGACGCCTTCGACTCAGCAACCCGAGCCCGCAGTTCCTCGTTCTCCTTCAGCAGCTTCCGCGCCACCGGATGCTGACGAGCCTGATCCGCCTCCCACGCCGCATACATCGCGTCGTGGTTCGCGTCATTCCGCAACCACTCCACGACCGCAGCCCGCGCAGCGGCCGACGTCGGGTCCGACACCGTGCCGCTCCGCACGTAGTGCTCCTGCGCGGCGTCCACGACGCTCGGCCACGGCTCGCTTTTCGAGAAGCCGAAGTGGTGCTCAGGCAGCATCCACGACGCACGCGCCACCTCGGGGATCTGCACGTACACCTGCACCTGCTTCTCGCGCGGGTGCAGCAGGTCGTATGAGTCGAGAGTGACGCGGACGATGATCGAATCCGTCATGCCGCGACCTCGTTCACGTCCGCAGCCGCCTCCAGCACCGCAACAGCCGACTCCGTGGTCCGGGACTCCAAGTCCCCCCACGCGTCCACGTGTGCTTCCAGGTCGAAGATCCCGCCGAACAGCGGGCCCTCACCGTCGACCTCCAGCCGCAGCGCCAGCACGCTGATCGCCTCGTCCGCGAGCAGCGACGTTCGGTGCGGGTCGCCGGTCGTCGCGCACTTCAGCGCGGCCACGATCGACATCGGCCGCAGGAAGTGCGGCACGTACACCTCGCGGTCGAAAGCGTCGGGCACGTGGTCGCCCTTGTGCAGGCCGTTCGTCGCGAGGATGCGGGCCGCCTCGCGGAACACGGCGGGCACGGTCAACGGCCGGGCGATTGGGGCCTCACCCAACGGGAGGACTCTCGGGGTCTGCGATGATGTGGCCATTCGGCCCTCTCTTTCGGATCTTGTAGGGGCGCCGGTCGGGGGCTGCTCGGGCCGGGAAGTCGGAGCGGCCCTTCGGCGCGTTCAGGGGTGGATCAGGCGGTGGCGAGCTGGTCGTGCTCAGCCATCCACGCCTCGACCGCAGGCAACTCGAAGCGGCGCACTTCCTTCTGCTGCTGGCCGGTCGTCCTCAGCCGCTTGACCGGCATCCCGTCCTTGATCCACTGGAGAACGGTCCAGTCGGAGACGCCGTAGTACGTCTCCAGTTCGCGCTGGGTCAGGAGCGGGAGAAGGCCGGCGGGGAGGGCTTCGACGCGCCGGTCACTCTTCTTCGGCATCGAACCTTGACCTTTCTACTGTCGAAGTTGAAGCTGTTGGCATGGCGAAGAGGTCCTGGAGGGGTGCGTTCGTCTCCTCGTGCAGCGCCTCAGCGACGAACCAGGCCGTTTTCAGCTCGCACTTCTCGCGTGCGGTCTTGCCCTGCCCCGCAAGACGGCCGACGGTTGCCGCGCTGACGCCCTTCCCGGTCGGGTCCACTCGCCGCGTCGCTTCCGCGAGCTGGGGGATGGAGAGGCCGGCGCGCGCCATGGCGTCTCGGATGGGTCTGCCGTCGTTCTTGCGGCGCAGTTTGGGCATGGATGGACCTCGTGCCGTGGTGACTAGATCGCCCCAGGTGAGGCGTTACGACATTTCTACTGTTGAAGTAGAGGTCACGTCAAGGGTCATGCCGAGCCGTTCCGAGACCCGCCGAGACTCGGGGGCTAGGTGCGATCTTCGAACGTGTGTTCTATCCTGGCATATGACATGCACGACGGCGCGTAGTGGGGAGACCGCGCGCCGCTAAGTTCTTGCCATGCCTTCTACTTTTACTTGCAGAAAGTAGAAGGTGGCGGGCACTCTTGCCCTGTGGAGAACCCTGAGCACGCCACCAGCGAGGTGGCCGAGACCTTCGCGCAGGCGCTGACCGCCCTCAAGGACGAGTACGGCGTCAGCGACACGGAGGTCGCGCGCCGTCTACAGGCGCACGGGCTCCAGGTATCCGTCGCCGCAGTCAACACCTGGGTGCACGGCAAGCGCATCCCTCGGCCTGCCACCATCCGTGCGCTCGCCGAGCTGTTCCCGAAGTTCACGGCGGACCGGCTCCTCGCGGCGGCCGGAAAGAGGGCGCCCGCCCCGCAAACGGCCGACGAACGAGAAGAGACCCTTAGGGTCCTGGACCGGCTGACCGAGGAGCAGCGACGAATGCTGTTGATCCAGGCCAGGGCCGTGGCGGACAGCAACGACAGACAAAGCTGACATCCACTCAGGAACCGTCGTGCAACCTTACCTGCGGTTCAGTGGTCTCCGTAAAACGGAGCTGACTACTCCCCGTCAACCTTTGTGCGGGAAGCCTGCTCAGAGTGGTCGCGTATTCGACTAACCAGAGGTACGGTCGAGCACACGACCGATGTTCTCCCCCGTCGGTACACGTCAGTCACACGTGCAACCTGGGGGAGTTCTATGTGCATTCGCGTCCGATTCGCGCCGCGCGACCAGCTTGACCCCTGGGACGCCGAGCGGCAGATCATCACGGTCCCTGACGAGTTGAGCGCTACTGCCCTCTACACACTTCGCGCCGTCCGCGCCGTACTTCTCCAACTCGGCATCGAGCAGGAGCCGTTCGGTGCACGCTGCTGGTGCGGGGATGAGATTGAGCTGTTCCCCGCGATCCCACAGCAGCGAAGGAGTGACGAGGTGATCCACCTTGGCGCCTGAACCCGAGCAGATCCCAAGCCGCACGTGCGGCTGCCCTGACTGCGTCATCGACCTACCGCCGGAACGCTACGGCCCGCGCCCTCCGCAGAGCGGGTGCACCGGTCCCTGGCAGGCTCGCTGGAGCGCCGGCCGGGCGCGCCGGACGAAGAGCTTCACCACGCGGCAGGACGCGGTCACGTTCCTCGCGACCGTCCAGCTGAAGGCGAGGCATCAGCGTGCCTCGTAGGGCCCTGAACAACCCACGGCAGATCCCGTCGAAGAACTGCGGCTGCGCGCTCTGCCTGGAGAAGTACCCGCCCGCCGAGTACGGCGAGCGCCGACCCCGCCGCGATTGCATCGGCAGCTGGCAGGCCCGCTACCGCGACCCGGCTGGCAAGCAGAAGGCGAAGAACTTCCCGATCGAGGAGGGCGGCAGGAAGGCTGCGGAGGCATTTCTCGACAAGACTCGCACCGCGGTACGCGAGCGGACCTACCGCGACCCCGAGCGGGGGAAGATCACACTCGGGAAGTGGTGGGAAGAGTTCTGGGAGGTCCAGAGCAAGAAGGGGAAGATCAAGACCCGCAACCGCAAGCTCAGCGTGTGGCGCGCCCACGTCGAGCCCAAGTGGTCTGGGTACCGGCTGATCGACCTTGAGTACATGGCCTTGCAGAAGTGGCTCACGAACCATGTGAAGGGTCACCGGACGCAGACCCAGGTGAAGCAGCTCCTCGTCGCCCTGCTCGGCGCGGCGATCAAGGACGGCGAGCGGATCAGCATCAATCCGGCCGAGCACCTTGAGGTCACAGCGCAGAAGGTGCTCAAGCATCCCGACGACCTGAAGCCTCCGACCGAGGCGCAGTACGCGCTCATCCACGCGGCGCTGCCCGCGTACTACCAGGTCATCCTCCGGGACTTCGCGTACGAGACGGGCATGCGCCCGGGGGAGTACGCGGGTCTGCGGCTCCACTGCGTCGACGAGAAGGAGATGGTGGTCTACGTGAAGGAGATCCTGGTGTCGGACAATGGTCGGCTGTGCCGCCAGGCCGTACCCAAGACGGAGGCTGGGTTCCGGGCTGTGCCGCTGACGCCGAAGGCGCTCGGGGCGATCCGCTTCATGAAGGAGAAGTGGAAGCCGAAGGCGACTCGGTCGGCCATCGGTGACGGTTACGACCTGCACACGGAGGAGCTGGTGTTCCGCGGGCCCCGTGGGGCAGCGCTGAACACGAACAACCTTCAGCGGCCGTGGCGCACGGCGATCGAGCAGGCCGGGATCGCGCGCGAGATCAAGAACCCGGAGACGGGGCGTTCGGAGTGGTGGCCGCGGTTGTACGAGTACCGGCACAAGACGACGTCGCGGCTTCACGAGGCCGGCGTGCCGGAGAGGGACACTCAGGCGTTTCTCGGGCAGAAGCGCGGCGGGAAGGTCACGTGGCTCTACACGCACGAGAGCGAGAGCGCTCGGGAGAAGGTGCGTGCGGCCCTGACCGGCGGCGCGGGCGAGGGAAGCGGACTCCGTGCCGTTGAGTGATCGATTGGGGCGGGAGTCCGCAAAAAGTCCACACGCACCGCTCGGCACCACTCGGGGCCGCTCGAAATGGCTCACATGTTCGACGCGTGGCGGAGATGATCACGACCCGGAATGGCTCGGCACCCCTCGGGAACGCTGGCCATGTGGAAGGAAGGTCTTACAAGCAGGATGTCGGCGGTTCGAAACCGTCCGCGCCCACCGCGGTGAACGGTCCTTCGGAGGTGGCTCCGGGGGGCCGTTTCTGCGTTCGTTTCCGTTCGCGGAGTGGGCGCGTCCATCTGGACCCCCGTCTCGCGGGTCGGACCGGGGCTGCGGCGGGTCCGGCCTAGCATCCGTGGACGTGGCAGACATCCCCGATCGGCTCATCGCACTGGAACGTACCGCTGAGGAAGAGCGGGCGAAGCTCGCCGGGCTCAGCGGCGATGACTACGACGCGCAGTGGCGCCGCTGGCGTACGGCGGCGGAGGCCGCGCAGGCGGCGATCACCGAGCACGCCAAGCAGACCGAGGCCAACCGGCACGAGGTGGAGCAGGCCGTGAAGAGGGCCGTCCGGCATGCCGAGGAGGACCCCGCGGAGTGACCGCCCGAGGCGGCCCTGGCCTCGGTTCCCGGTCTGCGGGCGCTGTGGTGCGGTCCGCTGTGCGCTCGCCCGCGCGCGGGGTGAGTGTGGAGACATGACCGGCACGAAGCCCGTGGTGATCTACCCGCCCGACGAGGAAGGCGGCCGGCGGGTGCGCGTGAACGGGGAGATCCTTGGGCGCGCGTTCAGCCTTCAGGACATCGCCCGCTTCATGCAGCAGGCGGGTTTGCAGGGCTGGGACGAGATGGACGTGGTCCGCTCCACGCTGATCGAGTGGCGCGGTGGGGGGCCGGGGGTGTGGCGCTAGGCGCGACGCGCTCCGCTGGGTTGGCCGCGTTGTCGTCCCTTGGCTGCGGCTTCGTTGTGGCTGGTCGCGCCCGCGCGGCGGAGCCGCATGTCGATACAGCCCCGCGCCCTTGTCGGGGCAGCGACCGTCGTCCCTTGCTGCGGCGCCGTTGTGGCTGGTTGCGCCCGCGCGGCGGAGCCGCATGTCGATACAGCCCCGCGCCCTTGTCGGGGCAGCGACCGTTGTCGGTTGGTTGCGGCGCCGTCGTGGTTGGTCGCGCAGTTCCCCGCGCCCCTATCGGGGCAGCGACCGTCGTCCCTTGGCCGCGGCGCCGTCGTGGTTGGTCGCGCCCGCGCGGCGGAGCGCATGTCGAGCCCCGCAGCGGAGCCGCATGCCGATATAGCCCCGTGCCCCCTCGGGTGTCAGGGGATGTGGATCTTGATCTTGCCGTTTTGGGTGGGTTCGGGGCGTACTCCCGTCAGGTCGGGTACCACGAAGTCCGGGTTGTGTTGCCCGGCGCGTGGGCCGACGCCCACGACCCGCATGCCCGCGGAGCGCCCCGCGGCGATGCCCGCTTCGGAGTCCTCGAAGACGAGGCAGTCGGCGGGGTCGACGCCGAGTTCCGCGGCGCCCTTGAGGAAGCCCTCGGGGGAGGGCTTGCTGGCGCCGACCGATTCCGCGGTGATGCGCACGTCCGGCAGGTCAAGCCCGGCCGCGGCCATCCGCGCCGTGGACAGGGGGACGTCGGCGGAGGTCACGAGGGCGTGCGGCAGCCCGCGCAGGGCCCGTAGGAACGCGCTCGCGCCGGGGACCTCGACCACGCCGTCCATGTCGGCGGTCTCCTCGGCGAGCATGCGGGCGTTGTCGGCGAGGTTCTGCTCGACGGGCCGGTCGGGCAGCAGTACGGCCATGGAGGCGTGCCCTTGGCGGCCGTGCACCACCGTCATCACCTCGTCGCCGTCCAGTCCGTGCCGCTCGGCCCAGCGCCGCCAGATGCGTTCGACGACGGCGTCGGAGTTGACGAGCGTGCCGTCCATGTCGAGCAGCAGGGCGCGGGCGGTGAGAACGGTGGGCGGCATGGGCGGCGGCTCCAAGGCGGCGGGCGGGTGGCGGTCCGGCGGCGGGCGCCGGCCGCTGGGGAGGTCGGATGCGTCCCCGGAGGGACACAGGCCCCCGGAGGGACAAAGCCCGGAGAGGCAAGGCGCATCCGGAAGGGCAAAGCACCCCGGAGGGACAAGGCGGCCCCGCCCGCCGGTCAGGGAAAGCGGGCGGGAGCCACTTTGTTTCTCCACGGTACAAAACGAAGGCACCATCCCGCCACCGCCGCGTCAACCGTTCACGCGACGTTCAGCTCACCCGCGGGCCGTGAGGGCGGCGGCCCAGGCCGCCTCGACCATCCGGAAGATCTCGTCCACCGCGCCCTCCGGATCGTCCGCCTCACGGGCCAGTGAGAACGCGTCGATCGCGAACCGCGCGATCGTCCGGCAGGCCGTCGTGGTCTGCGGTAGGCCGGGATCGGCGGCGATGGCCGTGGCCAGCGACTCAGCGTGGCGCAGCCGCATCGACTCCTCGTACTCCCGCAGGGCGGGTGTCGCGTCGATCATGCGCCAGATCGGGGCGGCGCCGTCCGCCGTGCAGTGCCGCACCAGGGCCTGGATCTCGCGGCGCAGTACGGGGATCAGCGGCTCGTCGGGGGCCCGGCCGGTGACCGCCTGGGTGAGGCGTTGCTCGAAGTTCTGGTCCTGCTCGAACACCAGGGCCTCTTTCGAGGCGAAGTGGGAGAAGAGCGTGGTGACGGCCACGTCGGCCTCGGCGGCCACCTCGCGGATGCCCACCGCGTCGTATCCGCGTTCCATGAAGAGCCGTAGCGCGGTGTCGGCGATCTTCTGGCGGGTCGCGGCCTTCTTGCGCTCACGGCGTCCGGACGGCACGGTCATGCCCTGACGCTATCAGATGCAAAACTGGAACGGTTTTTAAACCGTAACCGTTAGTGTTACGGTCGGCCGCATGAAGAAAGTGAGCTTCGCCGAGTTCGGCGGTCCGGACGTGCTGCACCTCATCGACGCCGAGGAACCCCACGCGGGGCCCGGTCGGATACGCATCGCCGTGCGGGCGGCGGGCGTGAACCCCGTCGACTGGCGTATCCGTGAAGGCCAGTTCCAGCAGGTCCATCCGATCGAGTTGCCCGCCGGAGTCGGGCAGGACGCCGCCGGGGTGGTGGACGAGGTCGGCGAGGGCGTCGAAGGGGTCGAGGTCGGCGACCGCGTGTTCGGCGAGGGTACGAGCACGTATGCCGAGTTCGCCGTGCTGTCGGCCTGGGCCCGTATGCCCGAGGGGCTGACGTTCGAAGAGGCGGCCGGTTACCCCTCCGTGGTGGAGACCGCGCTGCGCATCATCGGCCAGGTCGGTGTGCGGTCCGGGCAGACACTGCTGGTCAGCGGCGCGTCCGGGGGAGTGGGTTCGGCGGTGCTGCAGATCGCCCGCGACCGCGGCATCACGGTGATCGGTACGGCCGGTGCCGCGAACCAGGACTATCTGCGCGGCCTGGGCGCCCTCGCCACGCCGTACGGCGAGGGCTGGGTCGAGCGGGTGCGGCGGCTCGGCCGCATCGACGCGGCGCTCGATCTGGCCGGTTCGGGCGTGATCCGCGAGCTGGTGGAGCTGACCGGGGATCCGCGGAGGGTGGTCTCCATCGCCGATCTCGGAGCGCCGGAGTTGGGTGTCCGGTTCTCCGGGGTGGCCGGGAGCATGCCGGACGCGCTCGCCGTGGCCGTCGGCCTCATCTCGCGGGGCAGGCTCCACATCCCGGTCGAGAGGTCGTACCCGCTCGGCGAGGCCGCGGCGGCGCACGTCGACAGCCAGGCCGGTCATACGCGCGGGCGCCGGGTCCTGGTCGTCTGAGAGCCGTCCTCACGGCCGCCGGTGTTCGTCAGGGCGTCGTCGTCAGGGCGTCTGCGGGCGCGGGGCGTCGGCCGGCTCCTCGTGTGCCGCGTCCGCGGACCCGGACCCGGACCCGGGCCCGGTCTCGGCGAGCGCGGCGAGGAGCCGCAGCTTCTCGTCGCTGTCGCTGTCCTTGTCGGGGTAGTAGACGACGAGGATGACGTCCTCCACGGGGAGTTTGTCGCGGTGCAGCCTGAGGTCACCGACGACGGGGTGGTGGACGGTGGTGCTGCCTCCGTCCATCGTGCGGACGTCGTGCCGGGCCCACAGGGTGCGGAACCGCTCGCTGGACAGCGCGAGTTCTCCGACGAGTTCGACGAACCGGGGATTGTCGGTGTCGTCCCCGATGGTGGTGCGGAGGGCGGCGACGAAATCGGCGGTGGCCTTCGGCCAGTCCTGGTGGAACGCCTGCTCCTCGGGATCGAGGAGCAGGGAACGAAGCCGGTTCTGGCCGGGCCTCAGGCGCGGGGAGAGCGCGACGGCCATCGGGTTGGCGGCCAGCACGTCGAAGGCGCGTCCTTCGACGAACGCGGGGACGGGAAGGTGGGCGAGGAGCTGGTGCACCCGTGCCGGTACGTGCTCGGGTCGCTTGCGACGCGGTGCCCTGGGGCGTGCCGCCGCGAGGCCGAGCAGATACGTCCGCTCGACGTCGTCGAGACGCAGGACGCGCGCGAGCGCGTCGAGCACCTGGGGCGAGGGGTTCTTGTCGCGGCCCCGTTCCAGGCGCAGGTAGTAGTCGGCGCTGATGCCGGCGAGCAGGGCGACCTCCTCACGGCGCAGGCCCGGGACGCGGCGGTTTCCGCCGGCCGGGAGCCCCGCCTGCGCCGGGGAGACCAGCTCGCGTCGGGCGCGTAGGTAGCTGCCGAGTCGGTTGCCGGTTTCCTCGTCCTTCATGACGCCACCGTAAAACGGTGCGCGGGTCCGAGCGGGGGTCCTGGCAGGACCAGGGAAGACGGGGGCCCTGCCACACCCGGTGGTCACCGTCAAGACTTGCGGCATCACCGTTTGAGAAGTTTGAGAGAGGGAGGACCTGTCGTGGATCTCTCCAACCGCACCGTTCTCGTCGTCGGCGGCACCTCGGGCATCGGGCGGGAACTGGCCCGCCGGTTCGCCGCGGCCGGCAGCACCGTGGCTGTGGCCGGCCGTAACCAGGAAGCGCTCGCGGAGCTGTCCGCGGAAGGTTTCGGCACCGTCGCCGTGGACGTCACCGATGGTGCCTCCGTCGCCCGTGCCCGCGATGCCGTGCTCGCCCGGTATCCCGAGCTGGACACCGTGGTGACGATGTCGGGCGTCATGCTTCTGGAGGACCTGCGCGACCCCGCGCACTTCGAGGCGGCGCGTACGACGATCGACACCAACCTGGTCGGCACGATCCGGGTCATCGACGCCTTCACCCCGCATCTGGTCGGCCGCGGCGCCGGCACCTTCGTCACCGTCACCTCCGGCATCGCGTTCCTGCCGTTCCCGCCCATGCCCACCTACGCCGCCTCGAAGGCCGCGGTGCACGCCTACTCCGAGGCACTGCGCGCACAGCTCGACGGCACCGGTGTCGGCGTCGTCGAACTGGTTCCTCCGGCGGTCGCCACGGCAGGGCAGGAGAAGGTGAACCCGCGCGCGCTGCCGCTCCACGATTTCGCCACCGAGGTCATGCAACTGCTGTCGCAGGACCCCACCCCCCACGAAATCCTGGTGAAGGCAGTCCACCTCCACCGCTGGGCAGAACGCGACGGCACCTACGCAGCCCTGGTGGCCCAGCGCTCCCAGGCCCTCGATTCCATGCGGGGCGAGGTGTCCGCGGGCTCGGCGGGTGATGACGCGGCGTCCGCGTAGGCGCGGTCGGCGGGATCGCGGAGGCCGCGGGCGGCCCGGGCAACGAGTTTGTCCCCCGCGACAACCTCACTGTTCAGACTCCTACGGCGGCAGCCGCGATCACGCACGCCACAGCGCCGACGGTGCAGACGTCAGCGATCCACGAGACGGTGAACTTCTTCGTCACCTGGGCCTGTTGCGTGGCCCTCCGCCTGCGCCTCACTTCCTGCTCGATGCGCTCGGCGGCACGATCCGCGGATCTCACAAAGATGTCAATGATCGACCCCCCGAATCCCGTGCAGTAAATCTCGTCTCCTGCCCGCGTGACCAGGTTCAACGTTCCTCCACCACCACCCCGCACCTCGGCGACAGCACCGTACGGCACCGTGTAAGTGGTCAACGGGTTGACAACGGTCACGGCGGAAGGGCCAAGCACGATGCGTGAGCCCATGATGCGTCGGCTGAGTGCAATGGTGAAAAGGCAGGCGGCCACGCCGATAAGTGGTCCACTTTCGAAGGTGTAGGTGAGGCTGATGAGCACGCCGACCGCTACCAGCCCAAAGCCGAGGGTGACAACCCATGACAGCACCCTGAACGACATCCTCCGCAGGACCTTGTCCTTGCGGCCGTTCACCACGATGCGTTTCCTTTCCCGGAAGTACGCGCCGTCCGCGCTGCGACGTTGTTCTCTACTCGGCTAGATGCCCTGGGCACACGGGCTTGCGCAACAGTACGACGTTGCTGGACCCGGACGGCCTGGCCGTGGCGAGAATCGAGCGGTTCGCCGGGGCGCTGCCGTACCCGTCGTACGACAGAGGCCGGGCTAGAGGGGGAACTTGACGCCTGTCAGTTGCTCGGAGGCGGTCCAGAGGCGGCGCTGGGCCTCGGCGTCGTAGGACTGCGGGCTCGAGGTGACCAGGCGGGGGTGTCCCTTGATCTCGTTCCGGCCTCCGGGGCCGTAGTACTGCCCGCCGAGGACGGCGGGGTCGGTCGCGGCCCGCAGGGTGGGCAGCGCGCCCATCGGCGCCTTCTGGGTGATCGCCGGCGCGAGCCAGGTCAGCGGCGTGCGGACGATCGCCGGGGCGTTGCGGGCGAGTTCGGTGTTGGACATGCCGGGATGCGCGGCCACCGCGGCGGTGGTGCCGTGCGCCGCGAGCCGCCGTTGCAGCTCGTAGGTGAACATGAGGTTGGCGAGCTTGGACTGCCCGTAGGCGCCGACCCGGCTGTACGACCGCTCCCACTGGAGGTCGTCGAAGTGGATCGCGGCCCGGATGCGGTGCCCGGTGCTGCTGACCGTCACCACCCGGGAGCCGGGCGCCGGCAGGAGCAGGTCCAGCAGCAGCCCGGTAAGCGCGAAATGCCCCAGGTGGTTGGTGCCGAACTGCAACTCGAAGCCGTCCCGGGTGGTCTGCTTCGGCGTGTACATCACCCCTGCGTTGTTGATCAGCAGGTCGATCCGCTGATGTCGGTCGCGCAATGCGGCCGCCGCGGCGCGGACCGAGTCCAGCGACGTCAGGTCCAGGGCCTGCACGGTGACGTCGCCGGACATCCGCGCGGCGGCCCGCTTGCCCTTCTCGGTGTCGCGCACGGCCAGCACCACCGACGCGCCGCGCTCCGCGAGCACCCGGGCCGTCTCGAAGCCCAGGCCGGTGTTGGCGCCGGTCACCACGGCCACCCGTCCCCGTTGTTCGGGAACATCCTGCTCGGTCCACTTCATGACACCCTCCTTATGTACTGCCGGTACATTACGTCTCGACCGTAAGGGACCGTCGGTACGCTGTCAAGGGACCGCTGGTAAATAAGCTAGGCTGGCGGACATGACCTTCCAGCGGGCCCGCAGCGAGGAGCAGCGCGAGATCCGGCGCCGGGCGATCCTGGACACGGCGGCGGCGATGCTCGACGAGATGCCGGTGGCCGAGGTGAGCCTCAACGAGCTGAGCCGGCGCGCCGGACTGGCCAAGTCGGCCCTGTTGCGCTACTTCGAGTCACGCGAGGCGGTGCTGCTCGAACTGCTGGACTACTTCCTGCACACCTGGCTGGCGGAGCTGCCGGACGAGCTGGCCGCCGGTATCGACGCGAGCCTGCCCGCCGAGCAGCGGGCCGGCCGGCTGGCCGAAGTGCTCAGCCGCTCGCTGGCCGACCGCCCCGTGCTGTGCGACCTGTTCGGGGCGCAGGGCGGCGTCCTGGAGCACAACGTCACCCTTGAGGTCGCCCGGCGCCACAAGCGGGCCTCGCTCGACGCCCTGGCGACCATGACCGACCTGGTCCGCCGGCATGTGCCGGAACTCGGCGACGGCGCTCAGGCGTTCTGCCTGCACGCCATGATCCTGGCCGGCGCGTTGTCGGCCTACTGCCCGCCGCCGGCCGCCATACTCGCCGTCTACGAGGCCGACCCCTCGCTTGCGGTAGTGGGCTCCGACCTGCACGACGCCCTGCGGCTGGGCCTCGACGCGGCGCTGCTGGGCGCCCTGCCCCGCGCGAGCTGAGCGGGTCCAGCGAAGTCCGCTGCGGTGCGACAGCGCCCCGAAGGGGCGCGGGGCTGTAGTGATATGCGGCTCCGCCGCGATGGGGGTCCCCTATGTCCAGCGGAGCGCTCAGCGGCCCCGCGGGGCCACGCCGGGCTCCTGGGTGCCGCCCCGGCGCCGGACGTGCGAGCGGCGTCGGGGCTGTTTCGGGTGCGTCGGTCAGTGGTCGGCCGGGGGCGTCGAAGGCGTTCGTCTTCGCTCGGCGCGGCTCGCCGGGAAGCCATCATCCGGACCGACGCCCGGCCCGGTCACCAGGGGGTGACCGGGCCGAGCTGACTCAGTGGCTGGGCCTAGGAACAGGCGCCGCAGCCGCCCACGCTGGAGCCACCGCCGAAGCCACCGGGGCTGCCGGAGCCACCGGGGCTGCCTCCGCCGGGGCTGGATCCGAGGCCGGAGCCGCCGACGCCGGTTCCGATGCCCGAACTGCTGGGGCTGCCGGACCCGAAGCCGCCGCCGTAGGCGCCGGGGTTGACGGTGGCGTACCCACCGCCGATGCCGCTGCTGCCGGGTGAACCGGTCCCCACGTTGGGCATGTTGCCGGGGATGTTGCTCCAGGCTCCGGAACTCCCGATGATGCTGCTCCCGAGGCCGCTGGGATAGCCGGTACCGGGCATATTGCCGGGGATGGTGCTCCAGGCGGCGGGAGCCGGTTGCGGGGCCGGCGCCGGGTTGATGGTGCTGCCGACCGGAGGCAGCCCCGCACCAGGGTCGAGGCCGGGGGTCGGGCCCGGCGTGTTCGCGGGCTGCGACGGGGCCGAAGAGCCACCGTCAGCCATGCCCCTGCTCGGAAGCGCGCCCGAGCCGGTGGCAGGGGCTGCGCCGGTCGCTACGCCCCGGCTGGGGAGTGTGCCGGAGCCGGTGGCTGGAGCCGTGCCGGTGGCTGCGCCCCGGCCCGGAGCCGAACCGGAGCCGGTGGCAGGAGCGGGGGCGGGGGCCGGGGCGGAACCGGTGCCGGAACCCTGGCCGGGAGTCGTGCCGGTGCCGGAACCCTGGCCGGGAGTCGTGCCGGTGCCGGAACCCTGGCCGGGAGTCGTGCCGGTGCCGGAACCCTGGCCGGGAGTCGTGCCGGTGCCGGAACCCTGGCCGGGAGTCGTGCCCGTGCCGGAACCCTGGCCGGGAGTCGTGCCGGTGCCGGAGCCCTTACCGGGAGTCGTGCCCTTGCCCGGACTCGTACCGTTGCCGGGAGCCGTGCCCTTGCCCGGAGCCGTGCCGGTGCCCGAACCATGGCCCGGAGTCGTGCCCTTACCCGGACTCGTGCCTTTGCCAGGAGTGGTCCCGGTACCTGAACCTTTACCGGGAGCCGTGCCCTTGCCCGGACTCGTGCCCTTGCCGGGTGCCGTGCCCTTACCCGGTGTCGAGCCCGAGGTGGACCCCTGGCCCGGAGTCGTGCCCGGGGTGGAGTCGTTGCCCGGAGCCGTGCTCGCCCCGATGGGCACCAAGCCGAGACCGCTGGGCCTGGACGGCTTGCGCTTCTTGTGGCTCCGGACGGCGCGGTCATCGACACCGTCACCGTTGACGTCCGGGACCAACTCACGCAGCTTGGTGAGCGGCGTCAGCTTGTCGCCCTGTGCCGGCGGCGACTTCAGTCCCAGCGCCTTGGCCAGCGCCTTGGCGATGGCGTTGGCCATCAACGCGCCGCCGCGGGTGTTCGGGTGGAACGGCTCGTGCTTGCTCCACTGGCCGACGCTTCCGGTGAAGACCACGCCCAGATCGGTGAGCCCCGGCTTGTCGGTGTAGACCTCGCGCCCGGCCATCGAATCGGAGACATCGGCCAGTTCGGCGCAGCCGCAGACCTCCACCGCCTTGGCGATCGCGGCGTTGAGCTGCTTCCCGAACTCCTGGATGCGTTCCAGTTCGTACGTGCTGAAACCGCTGTAGTAGGGCGCCTTGACCTTCGGGTCGATGGCCAGCGGGTAGTTGGGCACCACCAGCTTGGCGTGCGGAGCCCGTTGCTGCAACGCCTTGTAGACCTGTAGCAGTCGCGCGGTCACCGTGGGCGCCTGGCCCGGCGCCGAGTTCGCCGCCTGGTCCCGGTACTCCTGGTCGCTCAGCCCGGAGTCGAGCATGGGCTTGAGATCTTTGAGTACCTTCTCGAACGCCTTACCGGTGCCTGAGGTGATGGCATCGGTCAGTACCTCGGCGAAGTGGGCGTCGTTGCCGCCGAAACCGACGATCACGGCGTCCGCGTCGGGCCGGACCAGGTCCCGCTGCGGTCCGTTGACCATCGGGTCCCCGGACGACTCGGGCGCTTGGGACTGGAAGAAGTCCTTGGCGACCGCACCCGATGACGCGCCCGTGGCGCCGTTCAGATTCACATCCGGGTTGGCGTCCTCGACCCGCTGCATCGCCTGCGCCCCGGCCGCGTAGGGCGACCGGTGCCGGGGGTCGTTGGCGTTGAAGTAGGTGCCGACCATCCCCTCGCCCGCGGAGTAGGAGTCGCCGACGATGTCTACTTTGACGTCTCTTGGTTCAGCTGCGGCGGCCGGAGCCGAACCGTGGCCGGTCGGCGCTTGGGATGGCTGGGCGGAGGCGGTGCCGGCCGGAACGGTCAGTGCCGAGGCCAGGACCACGGTGCCGGCGACTTGAGCCAGCAGGGTGCCGCGTCTGTGCGCTGGTTGTAACGGTGGGGGGCTCAACTTGTTCTCCTCTAAGGGGCGTTACGTGAAGGCGCCCGGTGAGGCGGATCTTTTTGGATCGATCCAATCGGGCGCAACAGGAACCGTATCGTCATGGACCTGACATGCAAGCGTGAACGAAGCGGAGAATGTGTGAAGCCGCACCCGCCATACGGCATACCGAGGCACCCCCTTGGGCGCCCGGACCGAGGCCGAACTCCTGGGCGCCGCCGAGCATTTCAGGGGCGCGGGGAACGGCGCGCCCAGCCACAACGAAACCCGCACCCGCCGCACGCCATACCGAGGCACCCCCTTGGGCGCCCGGACCGAGGCCGAACTCCTGGGCGCGGCCCGGCATTTCAGGGGCGCGGGGAACGGCGCGCCCAGCCACAACGAAACCCGCACCCGCCGCACGCCATACCGAGGCACCCCCTTGGGCGCCCCGGCCAAGACGACGCCGCAAGTGAGGGTTGTGCTTGTCATGCGCGCGTCACTAACTTCTTACCGCGCACACACCCGCACGCAACACGGGCCCGCGAGCATTCCCACGCTCGCACCCCAACCCCCTCACCCCTCAAGGGAGTTCGCATGGCCAAGTTCTACGCGCGTCGACGGTTCAGCATACTCGCCGCGCTCACCGGTCTCATAGCCTCCGTCGCGCTCTTCAACTCCCCGACCGCCTCCGCCGCGCTCCCCACCCCGGTCAGCGGCGCCACCGCCCGCAGCTACCTCTCGCAGCTCACCGTCGCCACGGAGAACCGCACCGGCTACAGCCGCGACCTCTTCCCGCACTGGATCACCATCAGCGGCACCTGCAACACCCGCGAGACGGTCCTCAAGCGCGACGGCTCGAACGTCGTCACCGACTCCTCCTGCGCCGCCACCAGCGGCAGCTGGTACTCCCCGTACGACGGCGCCACCTGGTACGCCGCCTCCGACGTCGACATCGACCACGTCGTCCCGCTCGCGGAGGCATGGGACTCCGGCGCCAGTAAGTGGACCACGTCCCAGCGCCAGGCGTTCGCCAACGACCTGACCCGTCCGCAGCTCATCGCCGTCACCGACAGCGTGAACCAGGCCAAGGGCGACAAGGACCCGGCCGAGTGGATGCCGTCCCGCACGGCCTACCGCTGCACGTACGCCCGCGCCTGGGTCCAGGTGAAGTACTACTACAACCTCTCCGTCGACTCCGCCGAGAAGAGCGCCCTCACCAGCTACCTCAGCGGCTGCTGATCCCCGGAACCGCCCCGGCCGCCTCCGTCGTTCCGTACCGTACGGGACGACGGAGGAGGGTGATCGTGGCCGAACTGCGCCTGGGACCACTGCTGAGGTACGCCGACGGCAGGACCGCGACCGTCTGGGTCGAGGCGAGCCGGCCGTGCGCCGCCGAGGTGCGCTGCGCGGACGGCGCGGGCGGCACGGCCCGCACCTTCCAGGTGGCGGGACATCACTACGCCCTGGTCCCGGTGACCGGGCTCACGCCGGGCACCTCGACGGCGTACGAGGTGTTCCTTGACGACACGCGCGTGTGGCCGCTGCCCGACTCGCCCTTCCCGCCGTCCGCGATCCGCACGCCCGCCGCGGACGACACCGTGCGCATCGCCTTCGGCTCCTGCCGCTGGGCCGCGCCCCCGGCAGGCGAACGCGACCCCGTCGGCCCCGACGCGCTGGACTCGCTCGCCGCCCGGCTGGCCGCCGACCCGGACGGCGAACGGCCCGACGTGCTGCTGCTGTTGGGCGACCAGGTGTACGCCGACGAGACCTCCGGAGCGATCCGGCGCCGCCTCGCCGCCCGCCGCGACCTGAGCGATCCTCCGGGTGCGGAGGTCGCGGACTACGAGGAGTACACCTGGCTCTACTACGAGTCCTGGCTGCACCCCGAGGTGCGCTGGCTGCTGTCCACCGTGCCCAGTTGCATGATCTTCGACGACCATGACGTGATCGACGACTGGAACACCTCCGCGGCCTGGCTCGCCGACATGCGGGCCACGGACTGGTGGCGCGAGCGGCTGCTGAGCGGCCTGATGTCGTACTGGGTCCACCAGCACCTGGGCAATCTCTCTCCGGCCGAACTCGCCGCCGACCCGCTGTACGCGGCCGTACGGGAGACCCCCGACGCCACCGACGTGCTGCGCGCCTTCGCGGCCGGGGCCGACGCCGACCCCGCCTCGGTCCGCTGGAGCTACCGCCGCGACTTCGGACGGGTCCGGCTGCTGATGGTGGACACCCGGGCCGCCCGGGTGCTCGACGAGGACGGCCGCGCGATGCTCGACCCGGGCGAGGCGGCCTGGCTGCGCGAGCAGGCGCTGGCCGACCGGGGCTCCTGCGACCACCTGCTGATCGGCAGCTCGCTGCCCTGGCTGCTGCCGCACCTGGTGCATGACGCCGAGACCTGGAACGCGGCGCTGTGCCGGGGCGAACGCGGGGCCCGCTGGGCGCGGTTCGGCGAGGACGTGCGCCGCCGCGCCGACCTGGAGCACTGGGCGGCCTTCCCGGAATCCTTCGCCGCGCTGGCCGCACTGCTCGCCGAGGCGGGCTCGGGGCCGGGCGCGCCGGCGACCGTCCTGGTCCTCTCCGGGGACGTCCACCACGCGTACGTCGCCGAGCCGTCCTGGCCGGCCGGCCCGCCCGACGCCCGGGTCCTCCAGCTCACCTGCTCCCCGGTGCACAACTCCATCCCGCTCTCGATCCGCCTGGGCTTCCGCTTCGGCTGGAGCGGGGTGGCGCGGGGCCTGGGCCGCCGGCTGGCCCGGCACGGCCGCTGCCCGCAGCCGCCGGTGTCCTGGCGCAGGACGGGCGGCCCCTGGTTCGGCAACCAGCTCATGACGCTGACGCTGGCCGGACGCTCGGCCCGGCTACGCCTGGACCAGGCAGCGCCGAACGGCAACCTGACAACAGCACAGAACACCCACCTCACCACCCCCTGAGAGCGCGGTCCCGCCCGGGCCGGAAGCCGACGACGGCGGACGCCCCGCTTCTCACCGCCCCCTACCTCCCGCTTCGGCGGGGTCGGCCCCTGCCTGTCGGGTTCGTGCCCCGGAGGGGCGCGGGGAACTGCGCGACCAGCCGCAACGGTGCCGCAGTCGCCCGGCGGCGTGCATGGTCCCGACAGGGGAGCGCGACAGGAGCCGCCAGCACGGTGCCGTGCCGAAACCCGCTCCGACGGCCGATGCCCCCCCTCGCCGGCCCGCGAGGGCAATCCTCGGATTCCCGGTCGGGAACCCGGCGACCGTGGAGGACTCCCTCCTCACCCGTCCATGAGGGACAACCGGGACCTGTGGGACCCGCGTTGGCTTCCGTGGTGGGCGGCGGCATGATGAGGCGGACCGTCCGCTTCCTGCGGACGTTTCGCTGCTTTGCGCCCCACATGCTCGGGAGTCTCACCTTTGTCTGCACCGACCGAGGAATCCTCTGCGGTCTCCGTCGCCCTGGTCGGCGCCGGTCCACGCGGCACCAGCGTCCTGGAACGCCTCTGCGCCTCCGCGCCGGAGCTGCTCCCGCCCGGCGTCCGGCTGACGGTCCATGTGATCGACCCGGCGCCGCCTGGACCGGGCCGCGTCTGGCGCACCGCTCAGCCGCCGGAACTGCTGATGAACACCGTGGCCTGCCAGGTGACACTGTTCACCGACGAGAGCGTCGACTGCTCGGGACCGATCCGGCCAGGACCCAGCCTGCACGAGTGGGCGGACGGCGAGCTGGGCCCCGACGACTACCCGACCCGCGCCCACTACGGCCGCTATCTGGAGTGGGTGTTCGCCCGGGTCGTACGGCACGCCCCGGACGCCGTACGCGTCCACACCCACCGGGCCCGCGCCGTACGGCTCGCCGACGACGCCCACGGTCGGCAGGTGCTCACCCTGGACGACGGCCGGACCCTGACCGGACTCGCGGCGGTGGTCCTCGCCCAGGGTCACCTCCCGGCGCGCGCGGACCGCGCGCTGCGCGAGGCGGCGGAGTACGCCGAGCAGCACGGCCTGCGCCACATACCGCCCGCCAACCCGGCCGACGTCGACCTCGCCCCGCTGGCGCCCGGCGAGCCGGTGCTGCTGCGCGGCCTGGGCCTCAACTTCTTCGACCACCTGGCCCTGTTGACCACGGGCCGGGGCGGACGGTTCGCCCGGGGCGCCGACGGCACCCTGCGCTACACGCCCTCCGGTGACGAGCCGCGCCTGTACGCCGGTTCCCGCCGCGGGGTCCCCTATCAGGCGCGCGGCGACAACGCGAAGGGCCCGTACGGCCGGCACACCCCGCGGGTGCTGACCCCGGAGGTGATCGCGGGCTTCCGCAAGCGCGCGGACTCCGGTGAACCGCCGGACTTCCTGGCGGAGATATGGCCGCTGGTGGCGAAGGAGGTGGAGACCGTCTACTACGGCGCGCTGACCCGGCGTGCCGACTTCGCCGGGCGGTTCCTCGCCGTCCCGCACGGCGATCCCCAAGAGGCCCTGCTGCTGGACGAGTTCGGGATACGGGACGCCGACCGCTGGTGCTGGGAGCGGATCTCCCGGCCGTACGCGGGACGGGACTTCGCGGACCGGGAGCAGTGGCGGGCGTGGCTGCGCGCCCATCTGCGCGACGACGCCGCGCAGGCCGCGCTCGGCAATGTCGCCGGCCCCCTCAAGGCGGCCCTGGACGTGCTGCGCGACCTGCGCAACGAGATACGGCTCGTGGTCGACCACGGAGGGCTGGCCGGCGCTTCCCGCCGCGACCACCTGGACCGCTGGTACACCCCGCTGAACGCGTTCCTGTCCATCGGCCCGCCGCGGCGGCGCATCGAGGAGCTGGCGGCGCTGCTGGACGCGGGGGTGGTGGAGGTGCTGGGGCCGCGGCTTGAGGTGCGCGGCGCGGACGGGGCGTGGACGGCGTACTCACCGGAAGTGCCCGGCTCGGCGGTGCGTGTGACGACTCTCATAGAGGCGCGTCTTCCGGAACCGGATCTGCGGCGCACCGCGGACGAACTGCTCGCCGGGCTGCTGCGGACCGGCGAGTGCCGGCCGAACACCGTCGACGGTTACGAGACCGGAGGGCTGGATGTGACCGTGCGCCCCTATCGCCTGATGGACCGTCAAGGCGAGCCGCACGCACGGCGGTTCGCGTTCGGAGTGCCCACCGAAGGGGTGCACTGGGTGACCGCGGCGGGGGCCAGGCCCGGCGTGGATTCGGTCACGCTGTCCGACGCGGACGCGGTGGCGCGGGCGGTTCTGCGGACGGCCGGGGCGGAAGCGGAACCGCAAACGGAGGCGGCACCGTGGCCGGATGTTGAACTTGCAAGCATCGATTAGGTCAACCTAACCTGGTCGCCTCGTTCGGTACCCGCACCAGACCGGCCCGTCCCCGGCCGGCCCGACCGAAACCGATGAGGAGACCCCCACATGTCCGCACGCCTCAACTCCGCTCAGCCGTACGCCATCGGACTGTTCCGGATCGTCGTCGGCCTGCTCTTCGCCGTGCACGGCGCCGCCTCGCTGTTCGGCGTCCTCGGCGGCGCCGCGGGCAGCGACGGCGGCACCGTCGACGCCGGCACCTGGCCCGGCTGGTACGCGGCCGTGATCCAGTTCGCGGGCGGCGCCCTCGTACTGCTCGGCCTCGGCACCCGGGCCGCCGCGCTGGTCGCCTCGGGCTCCATGGCGTACGCCTACTTCACCGTGCACCAGGAGGCCGCCCTGTGGCCGATCCAGAACGGCGGCGAGCTGTCGGCCCTGTTCTGCTGGGCCTTCCTCCTGCTCGTCTTCACCGGTTCCGGCGCGCTCGGCCTGGACGGCCTGCTCACCCGGCGCGCGTCCGCCGAGCGGGAACGCCCGGCGGACCAGGAACCGGTGACGGTCTGAGCCCCGCCCCACTCTCTTCAGCCTCTTTCGCCCCCGACGTCCCCGCTGTCACACCCGCCGCGTACGCTGTATGGCTGTCATCGGGGGAGCAATGGGAGTCGTCGTGCTGGAGAGCGTGGGGTCACTGACCTCCGGACCGTGGATATACGCCATGGTGGCCCTGTCGGTCCTGCTCGACGTGTTCCTGCCGGTGCTGCCGAGCGGGGTGCTGGTGATCACGGCGGCCACCACGGCGGCGGCCGGTTCCGGCGCGGCCACCGGGCAGGTCCCGCACGCGGTGCCCGACATGCTCGCCCTGATCCTCTCCGCGGCCACCGCGTCCGTCCTCGGCGACCTGGTGGCGTACCGCCTGGCCTGGCGCGGCGGGAAGCGGCTGGATCGCGCCATCGCCCGCTCCCGCCGTCTGACCACGGCGCAGGAACGCCTCGGTGCGGCGCTCTCGCGGGGCGGCGGCGCCCTGGTGATCCTTGCCCGCTTCGCCCCGGCCGGCCGCTCGGTCGTCTCCTTCTGCGCGGGCGCAGCGCACCGCCGCGCCCGCGACTTCCTCCCCTGGTCGGCCCTGGCCGGCCTGTCCTGGGCCGCCTACAGCGTCGCCCTCGGCTACTTCGGCGCGCAGTGGCTGGGCGCCACCTGGCTGGCCACGGCAGTCTCCCTGGCAGCCCTGTTCGCAGCAGGAGCAGCAGCCACCTACTGGATGCGCCGCCCCACATAAACCCCTCAACAAGAGCCACGGTAACCGCCAACCGGTGGCCACTCAGGGCCGCGGGGAACGCCGCAAGAAACCACAACAAACCCGCACCCAACGACGAACCGGTGGCCGCTCAGGGGCGCGGGGAACGGCGCGAGCAACCACAACAAACCCGCACCCGACGACGAACCGGTGGCCGCTCAGGGGCGCGGGGAACGGCGCGAGCAACCACAACGAACCCGCACCCGACGACGAACCGGTGGCCGCTCAGGGGCGCGGGGAACGGCGCGAGTAACCACAACGGACCCGCACCCGAAACGACGGCCAAGGCCCCCCGCAGGGGCTCGCGGGGAACTGCGCAACCGGCCGAAAACACCCCGCACCGACCCACCGCCCCCCTCCGCCCTACCCGCGGAGCGAACCCCGTACCTCCAGCCCACCAAGCAGCTCCGCCGTAGCCCGCGCCACCGCGTCCACGGCCCGGTCGAACACCTCCCGGTTGTGCGCGGCCGGCGCCCGGAACCCGGACACCTTCCGCACATACTGAAGCGCCGCGGCGCGGATCTCCTCTTCCGTGGCCTCTTCCGGCAGCACGGGCGGACGCAGGGTCTTGATACTCCGGCACATACGCCCAGTCTCCCGCACTCCCGCCCCAGAGGGAGCCGTCACCGGGACGCGGCGAGGAACGGCCGCAGCAGGGACAGCAGCGCGTCGGGCCGGTGCAGCGGCACGATATGCCCGCTGCCCTCCAGCACATGCCCGGTCAAGTCGTCGGCGTACGGCCGTAGTTGACGTTCCAGGGCGCGCCCCACCGGATGCGCGCCGATCGCCGTCGCCGGTACCGTCAGCCGCCCCGCGGCCACGGCCGCGTCGATCTGCCGCGCGCTGACCGGCAGCGCCCGGTAGGGCCCGAAGGCGGCGCGCAGCGCCTCGCGGCCGGCGTACGTACGGACGATCGCGTCGCGGATGTCGGCCCGCACCCCGTGCCCGAGCGTGCCGCGGTCGAGGAACCAGTCGACGTACGTCTCCTCCTGCCCGGCCAGCACCGACTCGGCCAGTCCGGGCTCGGCGTGGAAGCCGAACCACCACGGCGGCCCGCCGGCCAGGAACTCCTCGGCGCCGGGCAGCCGGCCCAGCAGCGACTCCATGACCACCAGTCGCCGTACGAGGTCGGGCCGGCGCATGGCCAGCAGGAAGGCGGGCGGGGTGCCGACGTCGATGCCGACCACCGCCGCCGAGGTCACGCCGAGTGCCGTGAGCAGGGCTTCGGCGTCGTCGGCGAGGGTGCCCGCGTCGTAGCCGTCGGCGGGGCGGGCGCTGTCGCCGAAGCCCCTGAGGTCCGGTGCGATCACCCGGTGCCGTGCGGCCAGGTCGTCGATGACGTGGGTCCACAGCCGCCAGGTGTGCGGGAAGCCGTGCAGGAGGAGCACGGCGGGGCCCGCTCCCGCGGTGGCCACGTTGAGTTCGACCCCGTTGGCCCTGACCGTGTGCAGCTCCATGTGTCCGCCTTCTTGCCGGATGGTGGTGAAAAGTATGGGTCACCATTGGTGACAAGGAGACGTTAGGTGACTAGCGTGGGCCGTCCAAGACCGCACTTTCGTCTCAGGTGGTGAGCTTCAGGTGACCTTCCAGGTCAGGCGCGGGGACCTGTTCGACCCCGACTGCCCCACGCGGCGGCTGCTCGACCGGATCGGTACGAAGTGGACGTCGATGGCGGTGAAGGTGCTCGCGGAGGCGTCCCCCGGGGAGGTGCGCTTCGGGGAACTCCAGCGCCGGATGCCGGGTGTCTCGCAGAAGATGCTGTCGGTGACCCTGCAGAACCTGACCCGGGACGGCCTGGTCGCCCGCCGGGTCGAGCCGTCCGTACCGCCGCGCGTCCACTACCGGCTGACCGACCTCGGCCTCTCCCTGGAGTGCGCGCTCGCCGTGGTACGGACCTGGGCCGAGGACCACATGGCGCAGATCGACCGGGCGCGCGAGGAGGGCGGCGCCGAGGAGGACCGGTTGCCGTAGGCGTCCCGGGCTGGAGTCCACGCCGGCCACGGGCCCCTGCTCCACAGCGGCGGCGATCAGGCTTCGATGGCACGTGCCCCGAGGTTCGTTGGAGGAACTGCCGGGCAGCAACCACACGTCCTACCCCCGACGAGCCCAGGACCGGCACGGAGCAGCGGAGCCGCCACGCGATGAGCACACCCCGCACACCTCAACCCCCTCTGCCCGGGGCGCCTGCCTGGCCGCACTGCGCACACGGCGCGGATCCCGCCACGGACGCTGTCGGCTGCCGAGGCATCCATGTCCCCGGCCATACCGCGTGCCTGGCTCATCTGACCGACATCGACCGCGACGCCTATCTGGCCGGTCTGTCCGCCGGCGACGACATCGACCACAGCGGTACGCGCTTCACCTGGCCCCTCCTGAATGCGCTCCTCGACGCCCTGCGCGACCCGGCCACCGGAGACCCCCGCATCGGCGTGGCCCGATTCGACTCGGCGACCTTCAAGCACGGCGCCAAGTTCGATTCGACGACCTTCACGGGCTTGGCCGACTTCAACTGTGCGACCTTCGAGGACTCCGCCTGGTTCTACTCGGCGGTCTTCGAGGGCGGCGCTTGGTTCGTCTCAGCGTCCTTCCGTGGCGACGCTGGGTTCAGGCTGGCGACCTTCCGCGCCGCCAGCGAGTTCGACTCGGCGACCGTCGAGGGCTCCGCCCAGTTCGATTCGGCCACCTTCGAGAGGGCCGCCGGGTTCAGATCGGCGACCTTCAAGAACAGGGCCTGGTTCGATTCGGCGACCTTCAAGGGCGAGGCCCGGTTCGACTCGGCGACCTTCGAGCTGAGCGTCTGGTTCGCGTCGGCGACCTTCGAGGACATCGCCGTGTTCGGATGGGCCGTCTTCAAGCGCATCGGCGGGTTCGATTCGGCGACCTTCGAGAATCCCGTCGCGTTCAGGGCTGCGACCTTCGAGGATGAAATCGGGTTCAGGTCTACGACCTTCAAGAGCGGCGTCCTGTTCGCGGAGGCGACCTTCGAGAGCGACGCCCACTTCGATTCGGCGACCTTCCAGGACGAGGCTCGGTTCGATGTGGCGACCTTCAAGGGCGACGCCCGGTTCGATTCGGCGACCTTCGAGGGCGACGCCCAGTTCGTACAGGCGGTTTTCGAGCGGGCGGACTCCCTCGGACCATTGGTGTGCGCTGGGCGTGTGGTGCTGTCGGGGGCGGTGTTCAGCGGTCCGGTGACCCTGTCGCTCGCCGCGCGTCGTGTGGAGTGCCGGAGGACGCGTTGGTCTTCCACGGCCGAACTGCGCCTGCGCTATGCCAAAGTGGACTTCGCCCACGCGTTTTTCGAATACCCCCTTACGATCGCGGCAGAACCCGACCGCTTCCTTCTCCCCGACGGACGACCGGTCGGAGAACAGGTCTGCGCCGGCACACCCGACGCCGCCGTACGGCTGGCATCGCTGCGCGGAGTGGACGCGGCCCACCTGGTCCTCGCTGATGTCGATCTGTCGGGGTGCTTGTTCACCGGGACGGTGCATCTCGACCAGCTACGGCTGGAGGGCACATGCTCCTTCGCCGAGGTCCCACCCGGCCTGCACTGGCGGCGTCGGCGCCCGGTGCGCTTCACGCGGCGCCGCACTCTCGCCGAGGAACACCACTGGCGTGCGCGACAGCCGGCAGCGGTGCCCGGTTGGAACGCGGCGGTACTCGGCGCCGGGTCTGCCGGTCCGGCGCAGCTGGCGCCGGTGTACCGGGCGCTGCGCAAGGCATTCGAGGACGGCAAGAACGAGCCGGGGGCGGCGGACTTCTACTACGGCGAGATGGAGATGCGCCGCCATGACCGTACCGGCACCAGCCGTGCTGAACGTGGGCTGCTGCACGGCTACTGGCTGCTGTCCGGCTATGGCCTGCGCGCCTCCCGGGCCATGGGCTGGCTGGTTGCCGCGATGCTCGTCACCATCCTTCTGCTGATGGGCTTCGGACTCCCCGGCCACTCCCCGAAGCAGGCGGCGACCGGCACCGTGCCGCCGGGGGGAGGCGAGGTCACCTTCGAGATCGACAAGGAGGACCCGCAGAACCCCGTCGGGAACAGGTTCACCGGCGACCGCTTCGAGAAAGCTCTGAACGTCACGCTCAACTCGGTCGTGTTCCGCTCCAGTGGACAGGACCTGACCACCGCCGGCACCTACATCGAGATGGCCTCCCGTCTGATGGAACCCACCCTGCTCGCTCTCGCCGCCCTCGCCGTCCGCGGACGCATCAAACGCTGACGCTTCGTTGCGGTTCCTGCGGCACGGCTCCCGCCGGCCGCGGGAGGCCCGCCCGCCATGGGAGGTCCGTCTGCCGCACGGGGCCGGGCTCCCGCCGGGTCCGGGCTCACCCGGTGTCCGGCCCCGCGGGCGGCTTCCCATGCGTGTGCTTGAGCCCCATCCGAGCGTCCACCCGCTCCGCCGTCGCGACCTCCGCCCAGAAGCGGTGCGTGCTGACGAACACCGCCAGCTCGTGCTCCCGCTGCCGCAGCTTCTCCACCTCGGCCTGCTCGTCATCCGTCCAGCCCGGGGACGCGGGTCGCTCCACCTTCCGCCAGCCCTGGTCGTCGCTGAAGCCGTCCAGCGGCTCGACCGACCAGGGGAGCCGCTTCAGCAGGGCCGACAGCTCGGCCCGGACCTGATGCAGCTCCTCCTGACCGGCGAGCAGGTCACTCGGAAAGTCATAGGTCTCAGCCACGCGGCAATGCTACGCCTGTTCGATTTTGCGATGCGAGTTCCTTCCGTCACTTCACGCGAACGTGTGTGCCCGAGCGGGGCCCGGGTGAGGCGTGGGGTCAGGGCTGGGAGGTCTCCGACTCCAGGCTGGTCCGGGTGGCGGTGCCGTAGACGCCTGACTCGTCCTCGCGGACGCCGCGGGTCCACTGGTAGGTGCGTACGGCGTCTTCCAGGTGCCGGTCGAAGCGGCCGTTCGCGGAACCCCAGTACAGGTTCACCTGCTTGAGGCGCAGCTGGAGTTCGGTGACCTCGGGGCCGCTGTCACCGCGCCGCAGGACCGGGCCCGGGACGGGGGTCGGCTCCTCGGCCGTGTCGGCGGCGGTCGCCGAACGGGACGCCTCCGGCGAACGGGACGGGGTGGCGGAAGGGGTGGCCGTGCCCGACTGAGAGGGCGACGGGGTGGGGGACGTCGTCGGGGACTGGCTCGTGGACGCGGAGGGGGTGGGGGCGGCCGGGGGAGCGGACGCGGTGGTCGGGGGTGCCTGTGTCGTGGCCGACTCGGTCGTCCGCTCGGGCACGCTTGCGCGGATGTCCTCGGGGGCCGCCCCGTCCCGTGACGGCGTCTCGTAGCTGAACAGCCCGCTCGCGAAACCGGCCGCCGTGACGGTGGCGACCGCGGCTCCGGTGACCGAGAGCAGGAGGGTACGGCGACGTCTTGCCTCCGGCGGTTCGGCCTGGACCTGCCGCAACGCCATGGTGACCTCGGCCCCCGGGACGGCCCCTTCTGTCTGGGTTTGTTGTTGGGTGCGGGTGGTGGGTGGCTGGTCGCGCAGTTCCTCGCGCCCCTTCGGGGGCGTGTCCGGGCCGGTGCCGGTGGGGGCCAGGTCGACGTACGGTCGTATCCGTAGCGGATCGAAGTCCTCCGCCGCGGCTGCTTCCGCGGTGCGGGTGTCGCGGAGGGCGTCGGAGGCGCGCTGCGCGCAGCGGCAGGACGCGGAGTTGTCCACCCCACGCGGCGCCCCACACTCCGGACACGGGCTGCCCGCCTGCCCTCCACCGCTCTTCGAGCGCGCCCCGCCTTGAGAATCCACCCGGCCCACGGACCCCACCCCGACTTCGGCCCCCGCGCCGCCCTCGGGCTCACCCCGGCCTTCCAGCTCGCTCCCGCCCTCCAGCGCGCTCCCGCCCCGCGGGCCAGCGCCCCCCTGAGGCCCGGAGTCCCCTTGCGGCTGTGCCGTGCCCTGCGGGCTTACCCCGCCCCGCGGGTGAGGCGCGCCCTGCGGGTAGGGCGTGCCCTGTGGGCCTGCCCCGCCCCGCGGGTGAGGTGCGCCCTGCGGGCCTGCCGTGCCATGCGGGCTTGTGGTGCCCCGTGAGGGAGACGCGCCCTGTGGGCTGGCCGGGCCCTGCGCGACCACCGCGTCCGCTGGGCCCACCGCGTCCCTTGGGCCCACCGCGTCCCCTGGGCCCACCGCGTCCCGTCGGCCGACCGCGTCCCGTCGGCCGACCGCGTTCCGTCGGCCCACCGCGTTCCGTGGGTCCGTGTTGGTCCCCCGGTTTGCCTTGGCCCGTGGATCCCCGGGGCCCTTCGGATCCGTCATATGTGTGTCGTCCCCTCCCTCGCGTCCCCGCGCGATCTCCAGAGATTATGCAGACCTCCCACACATCTCCCGCCCGGAAGCCCCCGGAAGGGCAGGTTCCGGAGAGATTTCCGCGGTACTCAACAGGCCATAACGGGTGACACCGCTCACGATGGAAGGTGAGAAAAAAAGGAGGGAAGCCAGGGAGGTCCCATGGCGCTGGAGACGCACGGCACCACGCAGGACGCCAGGGGCGCACAGGGCGTCCCCGGAAACGTCCTCGTGCCGATCGGCGCCCTGCTCCTCGGACTGCTGCTGGCCGCCCTCGACCAGACCATCGTGTCGACCGCGCTGCCCACCATCGTCAGCGACCTCGGCGGCCTTGAGCACCTTTCCTGGGTGGTCACCGCCTACCTGCTGGCGTCGACCGCCGCCACCCCGCTGTGGGGCAAGCTCGGCGACCAGTACGGCCGCAAGCGGCTCTTCCAGCTCGCGATAGTGATCTTCCTGATCGGCTCCGCGCTGTGCGGCATGGCCCGGGACATGCCGCAGCTCATCGTCTTCCGGGCGCTGCAAGGGCTGGGCGGCGGCGGCCTGATCGTACTGTCGATGGCGATCGTCGGAGACCTCGTCCCGCCCCGCGAACGAGGCCGTTACCAGGGACTGTTCGGCGCGGTCTTCGGCACCACCAGCGTGCTCGGACCGCTGCTCGGCGGCCTGCTCACCGAGCAGCTGAGCTGGCGCTGGGTCTTCTACGTCAACCTGCCCGTCGGCATCGTCGCCCTCGCCGTGATCGCCACCTCGCTGCGCATCCCGCGCCGGGCCGCCCACCACGTCATCGACTACCTCGGCACCCTGCTGATCGCCGCGGTCGCCACCTGCCTGGTTCTGATCGCCTCCCTCGGCGGCACCACCTGGCCCTGGGGTTCGCCCCAGATCATCGGCCTCGCCGCGGCCGGCGCCGCGCTGGCCGCGGGGTTCGTCGGCGTGGAACGCAGGGCCGCCGAGCCCGTCCTGCCGCTGGAACTCTTCCGTATCCGCACCTTCACGCTGGCCGCCCTCATCAGCTTCATCGTCGGCTTCGCGATGTTCGGCGCGATGACCTACCTGCCGACGTTCCTCCAGGTCGTACACGGTGTCTCGCCGACGATGTCGGGTGTGCACATGCTGCCGATGGTGGTGGGCCTGATGCTGTCCTCGACCGTCTCCGGGCAGATCGTCAGCCGTACCGGCCGCTGGAAGGTGTTCCCGATCACCGGCACCGCGGTCACCACGATCGGTCTGCTCCTGCTGCACCGGCTCGACGAGCACAGCTCCACGGCCCTGATGAGCACGTACTTCTTCGTCCTCGGTCTGGGCCTCGGCCTGGTCATGCAGGTCCTCGTACTCATCGTGCAGAACGCCGTGTCGTACGAGGATCTGGGCGTCGCCACCTCAGGCGCGACCTTCTTCCGCTCCATCGGCGCCTCGTTCGGCGTCGCCATCTTCGGCACGGTGTTCGCGAGCCGCCTCGGCACCGAACTCGTCGCCGCCCTGCGGGGCGTGCACCTGCCGCCGGGGATCACGCCGGGCGCGCTCCAGGCCGACCCGCGCGGCATCGGCGCGCTGCCGCCGCCGTTGCGGCCGGCGGCCCTGCACGCGTTCTCGGCCTCCATCACGGACGTCTTCCTGTACGCGGCTCCGGTCGCGTTGCTCGGGTTCGTCCTGGCGTGGTTCCTGAAGGAGGACCGGCTGCGCGCCTCGGTGACGGCGCCGGACGGGACGGAGACGCTGGCCTCGAACCCGGTCGAGCGGTCCTCGTACGACGAGGTGTGCCGCGCGCTGTCGCTGCTCGGCACCCGGGACGGGCGGCGGGAGGTCTACCAGAAGCTCACCGAACGGGCCGGGTACGACCTGCTTCCCGGGGCGAGCTGGCTGTTGCTGCGGATGCGGAAGTACGGCTCGGTGGAGCCCGGTGTGCTCGCCGAGCGGGGTCCGGTTCCGCTGCATGTCGTCATGGCGGCCGCCCGGCAGGTCGAGGAGCGGCGCCTCGCCGTGCGCGAGGGCCTTGACCTGTATCTGACCGCCGAGGGCCGCGAGGCCGCCGACCGGCTGGCCCGGGCCCGTGAGGAGTCACTGGCGGAGCTGCTGGGCGACTGGTGGGGCCCGGACCGCCCCACCGACCTGGACCGCCTGGTAAAACAACTGACAGACGAACTGTGCGGTTCGCGGCGCGAGCAGCCGCAGCCCGGACCGGCCCCGAAATTCAGCTGAGGCCCTTGGCCGTCGGCTCGGTCCCGTTGGTGCTCTTGAGGCTCCGGCGGGTGTCCGGGCGCGGGCCGAGATCCTTGCGGAACCAGTGTTCGGCGTACCGGTCCTCGTTGTGCGGCTCGGTCTCCGTGTAGCCGAGGCGCGCGTACAGGGCGCGGGCCTCCACCAGGTCGCCGCGCGTGTCGAGGATCATGCGCGTGGCGCCGAGGCCGCGCGCCGCGCCCTCGGCGGCGGTGACGAGCAGCGTGGCGCCGCCCCGGCCGCGCCGGTCCTCGTGGAGGAAGACCCGGGTCAGTTCGGCGGTGGCGGGGTCCAGGAGCCGTACGCCCGCACAGCCGGCGGGCTCACCGTCGTACCGTGCGACCAGCAACTGCCCTGTAGGCGGGGCGAGTTCGGCACCCGAAGCGGCGCCGATCTCCCGTTCCAGCTCGCTGGGGTCGGTGTGACGCCCCTCGTGCAGCAGATACCAACGGTCACTGACCTCCGTGTAGTACGCCCGCCACAGCGCGGCGGCGACGTCGGAGTCGTAGGGTTCGGGGGCGACGGTCCAGACCATGCCCCCCATTCTCGGAACCTCCCCGCCCCCACACGCAACCACATTTCCCCCCGCGCCCCGAAGGGGCGCGGGGAACGGCGCGATCGGCCACGACGGCGCGGCACCCGCCGAACGACACACCAAGGCACCCCCTCAGGCGCCCAAACCCCCGATACAGGTAGACCCCGGCCGGGGCCAGTGCCCCGAAGGGGCGCGGGGAACTGCGCGATCGGCCACGACGGTGCCGCACCCGCCAGACGACACACCGAGGCACTCCTTGCTGCGCCGCAGCTTCGGTACAGGTGGACCCCCGGCCGGGGCCGGTGCCCCGAAGGGGCGCGGGGAACTGCGCGATCGGCCACGACGGTGCCGCACCCGCCAGACGACATATCGAGGCACCCCCTGACGCGCCCCCGGCTAACCCCCCGGAGGGGCATGGCGGCGGTGCCACTCCCGCGCGACCTCTTCGACGTCGTACGGCTTCATACCCAGCGCCGGCCCCGGCGGCGGCTTGAACATCATGTCGCGGATCTTGACGTTGATGTCCGCGATGATCTTCCGCGCGACCCGCTCCGAAGGAGCCGCGTACGCCGCCAAGAGCGCATCCTCCGCCTCCTTGCGCAGCGCCAGCGCAGGCGGCAGAAACGCCATCCCCTCGCGGGCGAGCTTGCGCTTGACCCACCACAGTTCGTCGTACGTGGCCTCGACATCCCGCGGCAGCGGCTTGCCCGCGCCGGTGAGCCGGTCGAAGTCGCCGCGTCCCTGCGCGTCACGGATCTGCCGGTCGACCCAGGACTCGAACGGCACGCCCGGTGGCTTTCGCTCGGTCATGTGTTCATTGTGCCGGACGCGACGACGCCGGGCGATTTATCATTCGGCCGCTGCCGCAAAGGCAGTTCACGACGGAACGCCGCGCATCTCAGGGGGAACGCACGTGCTCGAACTCACCATGGCCACCGTCTCCGGGGCCGACGCGGGCGCCACGGCCGGCATGCTCATGGCCGACGCGCCGAGCGAGCCGGGCGCGGTGCTGCGCGTGGGCCGGGACGGGTCCGTATGCCGGCTCGCCACGCCCGACGACTGGCTGTTCGTCTCCCGGGTGCACCTGGAGTTCCTGTGCGGGCCCGACGGCGGCTGGCAGGTGACCTGGCTGCGCGGCTCGCAGCCCGATCCGTCGTCCGTGGTGCGGCTGACGGTCGGGGAGTACGCCCAGAGCGTCGCGTACGGCGCCAGCGTGGCGCTGCCGCGGGGCGGATCCGGAGAGATAGTCGTCCAGGACCGCTCCGGGCCGCGCAGCGTCAACGTCGGCTTCTACCACGAGGTGTAGTGCCCGCGCGGCGGCACCGATCCAACCGTCACGGAAGTACGCGGGCCAGCGCGAAGCCGTCGTAGCCCTTGCTGCCCACCGTCTGGATCGCCGTGCCGGACAGCCTGGGGTGGGCGGCGATCAGTTCGATGGCGGCGCGGGTGCCGACGACGTCCGGCTCCTCGCTCTCCGCGTCGAGCACACGGCCACCGCGGACGACGTTGTCCACGACGATCAGGCTGCCGGTGCGGGTGAGGCGCAGCGCCCACTCGACATAGTGCGGGTTGTTGACCTTGTCGGCGTCGATGAAGACCAGGTCGAAGGGGGCCGGGTTCTCGTCGGCGAGCTTGGGCAGCGACTCCAGGGCCGGGCCCACCCGCACCTCCACGACCTTCTCCAGGCCGGCCCGGGCGATGTTGCGGGTGGCGATCTCGGCGTGCTTCGCCCGGTACTCCAGGGAGATCAGCCGGCCGTCGGCGGGCAGGGCGCGGCCGAGCCAGATGGTGCTGTAGCCGCCGAGCGTGCCGATCTCCAGGATGCGTCTGGCGTCCTGGATCTGGGCCAGGAGCTGGAGGAACTTGCCCTGGCTCGCGGTGACGTTGACGTGCGGCAGGGCGGCGGCCTCGCTGTCGCGCAGGGCCGCCTGTAGCGCCTCGTCGTCCGGTGAGAGGTGGCTGGTGAAGTAGAAGTCGACGTCGTCCCAGAGCTGCGACCCGCTCATGACCCCTTGCCTTTCCGTGTCCGGTACCTGTCTAGTACCCCGTCTGCGAGGGCTTGGCCGCTTGGGGGGCCTCGGGGTGTTGCCTGGCTGCGCGTAGCCGTACCCGGGCTTGGGCGCGTCAGGGGGTGCCACGGGGTGTCGTGTGGCGACTGCGGCGCCGTCGTGGCCTGGGCGCCTGAGGGGGTGCCTCGGTATGCCGTCTGGCGGGTGCGGGATCGTCGTGGCTGGTCGCGCAGTTCCCCGCGCCCCTTTGGGGGCGTTGTCCCTGGCGGGGTTTGGTTGTGCCGGCGTCTGGGCGCCTCGTCGTGGCTGGTCGCGCCCGCGCGACGGAGCCGCATATCGATACAGCCCCGCGCCCCTTCGGGGCGCTCGCCTGAGGGATCCCATCGCGGCGGGGCCGCATATCGATACAGCCTCGCGCCTCTGGGGGGTCTGGGCTGCGCCCACAGCCGCGTCGGGTCGGCCTCACGTACCTGCCCACCGCCGTCGTACGGGGTGGTCGGCCCACATCCGCAGGACGAGCGAGGGCAGCGTGGAGGACGACGTCGTGGCTCCGCCATGCCGTCCCGCCGGGTTCTTTGTGGAGAACCGTGAGCCTGTACGGGCTGGCCCGGTGCTACGGTCACGCATGTGACGCTCTCCGTATCTGTGGCTCGTGTCTCTGACCTGCGGGTTGAACCCGTTGATGCGGTTCTTGACCGAGTGGAGCGATCGCTTCTGACGCGACTGGAACGGGACACAGTTGTCCGTAAGCGGCGCTCGGTCGGGGCGCGGACGGATCGTGATACGTGGGTGCGTATCGAGCGGCGAGGGCTCGACAAGATCGGCGTTCAGGGCTGGAACGGTACCGAGTGCGCCGCTCGGCTGGAGGGCATCGCTCAGCCCGCGTGGCAGGGATGTGTGGTCTGGCGGGATGCGGCCGAGCCTGTGATGTGGCGGGCCGACGAGACCGAGCTTCTGCCGGGTACGCCGATCGGCGCCGCCGTACTGAGCGGGGACCCGAAGCTGACGGATGAGTGGTGGAAGGCGTTGAACACCTCGCTGGACGCGCTCGCGGCTCAGGACACGAGGCGCGTCGCCACCCCGGACACGGTCACGATCACGCAGGCCCTCGTCACCGAGTCCGTCCGTGAGGCGTTCGCTGGTGACTTCGACACGACCGTTGAGCGGTGGGTGCCGGCCCACGCGGATCTGAACTGGGCCAACATGACCGCGCCGACGTTCTGCCTGTTCGACTGGGAGGACTGGGGGAACGCACCGCGCGGGCTGGACTCCGCTTCGCTGTGGGGAAGCTCGCTTGCCGTCCCGGCGCTGGCCGATCGCGTACGGCAAGAGCGGCGCCGTGACTTGGAGAGCCGGGACGGCAAGCTGATGACGCTGTTCGTGTGCTCGAAGATCCTCGGGCCGGATGCGCACCCGGAGGACCCTCGGCTGGAGCCCGCACGCCGCATGGCCGAACAGATCGTCGCGGAGCTTCAGACGGGCTGACCGCGCGACCGGCCTCGGAGGAGGCTCCGGTACTGGCGGACCGCCTGCTCATCGACCTCGCCGGCCAGAGCACTGATCAGTTCGCCCAGATGAGCGGGTTCGTCGGTGCCCACGGCAATGCCGTCGACTTGGGGGAGGCGGTAGGCGGCCCGGAAGGCCGCCTGTACAGGAGAGAGTCCGGCGCCGCCTCGGAGGAAGACGCGGGGGTCGATCCTGTCCCACACCGGGGCGCCCGTGCTGCCTCCGAACGGGCTCATGCCCCACACCATGCTGCCACCCATTGCCAACGCCTCAGCGAGGGCATCCGCGGCGTCGAGTGTTCTGATGCCGACCAGCAAGCCGGCACGGACCATGAGGACGGACGGCTTCGGTGTGGTCGGGTCGATCAGCGCCGGCAGTGGTGACGCGTCCCAGGACGCGATGCCCCAGGCCCCGCACATTCCCTTCGCCGCGGCGTCGGCGAGGGCGGCGCATGCCAAAGCCAGAACATCCCGGTTGTGAGGGGTGGCTTCTTGGAGCGAGTCCTCCGGGTTGTGCAGGAACACCACGTCCGGCTCTCGTCCGAGGTCCCGGACCGCCTGTTCTACGGCCCCATACAGCCGAGTGGGGTCCAGACAGTGGTCCGACCGGTCCGCCCCCGGGAAGTAGCCCACCTTCGTGGAGAGCGTGAAGTCCGGCAGCAGATCGCCGGCTATCCGGGCCAAGACCTCATGAGAGCGGAAGCCGAAGTAGTTGGTGCTGGTGTCGATCGCGGCGACGCCGAGATCCAGAGCGCCGGTCAGGAGACGGCGTTCGTGACGAGACCGGTGTAGCCCGAGGACAACTCGGGAGTCAGCAGTGCGCACATCTCCTCCTTCACCAGGATCTCGGCCACCTCCGCGACTTCGGCCCCGACGACGGCCGCCGCCTGTTCCAGCGGGACCGGCCTGCCGCTCAACAGCAGACGCAGCGCGGGCACGGCCTTGGCCGTGAGCGTGATCTTTTTCCCCGAGGCCACGACGTCGACGGTCTCGCCGTTCTCTCGGATCTGGGGAGGGAAGTGTGTGGTACACACCGCGGCGTCGAGCGGTCCAAGGACGTCGAGGAACGGCACGTGCCGTGGGAGCGCCGTCGTCTGCTCGTAGGCGGCCAGGAACTCGGCCGGGGGGCGCTCGCCGATCAGCCGGACGGCAGCGTCGGTCAGGGCCTGAGTGCCCCTCCCGTGCACGCGATCCAGGTCGTGCCGGAAGATCTCGTGCTCTCGGCACCAGTCGCCCAGCCAGGCGAGCCAGCTCGCTCCCGTGCGCTTGGTGATCCCGAACGTGACGTGCAGGCTCTTGCCCGGTCCGTGGCCGTTGCGGGTCGCCTGATGCCAGTGCCCCCGGGGGATGTGCATCACGTCGCCCGTCTTCATGACACCGGCCCAGACGATCTCTTCGGTCGGAGTGCTGTTGGGGTCGGAGTCGCGGTACGTGGGGACTTTGCGGGAGGTTCCGCGTACCTCCCACTCCTTCTCGCCGGCGAGCTGGATGATCAGGACGTCGTGGTCATCCCAGTGCAGCGGGAAGCCCGCAGCGTCGTTCGTCGTCAGATACGCGTTGACCTGCACCCGCTCGTGGGACCACCACTGCAATGCCCGGCAGGCGACTTCCATCGTCGGGTCGAAGACATTGACCTGGTCGAGGATGAGCGTCGCGCCTTCCCCCAGCAGCCTGCCCAGGCTGCGCATGTTGACCATGGGGATGCTCTGGCCCCGGGGGCTGACGGTGTCGGTGTAGTAGACGGCCGGGTGGACTTCCTCGCCCTTCTGGAAGCACCGGAACTGCGGGCGGTTCAGGCTCCTGCGCATGGCGATGTCGAGCAAGTGGTTCGGGGTCAGGATGCGGGAGACGAGGGCCGGGGCGTCGATGCTCCCCCGCACGAAGCACTTGCCGAGCTCGTCCACTCCGTTCCACCCGAGCGCCGTCTCGACGGCCTCGATCAACTGGTGTTCCATCACTGCCTCCTCATGAGTGCGACCACGTGACGCAGCTGCGGCGGGGGCCCGCACGGCGAACCGCGCGAACCCCCGCCGCCTGGTGCTACTCGATGTCGGTCAGGTTGCCGTCACCGCCCGGCCACGGGGCATCGCCCGAACTCCCGGCGTTGTCGGACCGGAGGCTGTCGTAGCGATCGTGGACGGCGGCCAGTTCCTCTACTGCCACCAGGAGGCCACTCGGGGCCGACGGCGGAGGCGTGCTCTGTGCCACCTCGTGCTCCTTCCTCTTCGGTTCTCCCGGCCATGTCCGGCCGGGCTCGTCTGATGGAGCTGTGCTGTGCATGGCGCCGGGGCACCTCGGGGGAAGCCCCCCGGCGCCGTTCCCGGTCGGTGCTGTCTCTCGGTCGTCGGCCAGGAGCCTGTGGGTTACAGGAAGGTGCGCAGGCCCTCCAGAGCTGTGTCCACCGGGTTGCCTATGCTCCAGGTGTTGAGGGCGGCGCTGATGAGCGGGCGGGCCCGGCGTGCGGATTCCGGCTCGCACGGCGTCGTCTCGCTGTAGCCGGGTGCGCCGATCGAAGCGGGTCTGGCGGCGGTCGTCGTCACGGGTGATCCCTCCGAAGGGACGGCCCAGCCCGGTTACGGAGACGCAGGGCTGGGCCTGTCCTCCACTGCCGTCGGCACGGGGAGCCTGGCCTTCCGGCGGCGTCAACGACCGTACAAACGACGTGAGATCGGGCTCAACGAAATTGCGGGTTATTGCGGAACGTCATCTGAGGGCGCTGATCGCCGAGTTGATGAGGGCGCGAGCATGGTCGCCGTAGACGGCCATCTTCGCGAGTTCGGCGAACGCCTTGCGGTAGTCGGCGATTTCGCGCGGTTGCCTGATGTTGATCTCGGCGGTCAGGGTCTCCACCACGGCGTGGGCGTCGTCGAAGACGTAGAACGCCTCCAGGGGCCAGATGACGCGCTGGGCAGTGAAGGGGATGACGCCGAGCGAGACCGAGGGCAGTGGCAGGACGTCGAGCAGATGCCGGAGCTGGTTTGCCATCGTCTCCTGGTCGCCGATCCGCGAGCGCAGAACCCACTCCTCCAACAGCACGACGAAGCGGTGGTGTCCCTCGTACAGGAACCGACTACGGGCGAGGCGGGCGGTGACGGCCTCGGCGACGTCGTTGGGGGTTCCCTGGAAGTCGGTGATCGACTGCATCAGGGCGGTGGCGAAGTCGGCGGTCTGGAAGAACCCGGGAACGGCGTTGGAGCAGTACACGCGGCATACGGCCGCTTGCTCGTGGAGAGTGTAGAAGTCCTCCTGGACCTTGCGCATGCCGTTCTTGTGGATGCGCCGCCACTCCACGTACATGGAGTCGACGACCCGCGCCGTGGCGATCAGATCCTCTGTCTGGTCGTCCGCTCCACAGGCCGCGCACCAGGCTCTGATGTCCGCGTCGGAGGGTGCGGCCTCGCCCTTTTGGATGCGGGTCGTCTTCGCCGGATGCCAGCCGCACCGGCAGGAGAGCTCCTTCCCGGTGAGGCCGGCGTCCTGACGAAGGTGCTGCAAGCGCCTCGCGAGGGCT
>NZ_BAAJXA010000026.1:0-144189 GCF_057537855.1 Streptomyces diversicolor | reverse complement strand
GAGGTTAAAACTCAAGCCTACGGGGGCGGGCGGGCGCCGCAGCGCTGGCGGTGCCGCGCTGCTTCGGCGCGGTCAGGCGGTCGGGGCGGTGGCCGGGGCGTCGTCGTCCAGGTCGCCGCGGAGCGCGGCGACGGAGAAGGCCACCGTGGAGGCGAGCAGCAGCAGCGCGACCGGCCCCCAGATCGCCCAGATCGCCCACATCGGCCAGTCGTTGGCGGCCTGCGCCCAGAGCGTCAGGATGGCGGCGACGCCCATGCCGACACCGTGCCACCGCACCACGGCCGCCGCTCTCCCGTGCCGCCGGTCGCCCCGCGCGAACAGCGACCACAGCCCACCGACGAGGGCCGCCAAGCCGAACGAGAAACAGGCGAGCGTGCCGCCGAACCGGTCCTCGGGCCACCCCACGGGCCCGGCGGACGTCTGCTGCCGCTGTCCGGCGGCGTCCCGTACCTCGACCACCTCACCGTGCCAGATGACGCCGACGACCTTGTCGCCCGGCTCCATCGCGGAGACCACCGGATCGGTCTGAGGGAACGTCACGTCCCACTGCTTGCCGGACGGCAGCAACAACTCGGCCTCCGGCGGACGGCCCTTCTTGCCGCGGTGCAAGGCGGCCCCGCGCACGGTGAACTCCTGGTTCCACCGGCACCCCGACGCCACCACCGGTACCGAGGCGCAGGCCGGCGCGGCACGGTACTCCCGCTCGCGCTCCAGCGCTCCCGGTATCTCGTAGGCCATCGCCACCCCGCCGCCGACGGTCAGAGCCGCGAACACCAGCCATACGACGGCCCGTAGCACGTCCTGCCTTGACGACCTCACCGCGCGTTCCTCCCCGTAGGACCCCGTCAGCGCATTGGACCACGGGGGCCGGGCACCGCCCAGGGCGGCCACCGGCAGTGCGCGTCCCGGCCGGATTGCCGGAACAAGGCAATGAGCGGGGCGACGCACGCGCAGAGCGCCGTCCACGGCACCGGGGTCCGTGACCCGAGAGCCGGGCGGGCTACTTCTGCGGGAAGAAGTCGAGCACGGCCTTCCCGTCGCGCAGTTCCGTCACGCGAAAGCCCAGCCCGTTGAGGCTGCCCGTGCCGCCCTCGCCGACCGACGTGGACAGGAACGTGCCCTCGCCCGCGGCCCGTACGACCACGGAGCGCGCCGTGACGCTCGTGACCTCAAGCGCGCCCACCCCGAACCGGTCGTCGACCGGAACGCGCGTCGGCTGCCGCGTCACCACCAGCCGGCAACGTCCGTCGAAGCAGTCGGCGACATCGGTGCCGTCGGCGGCGTCGGTGCCATGGGTGCCGTCGGGTGCGGAACCGGCCGTCGTGGGACGCGGCCCGGCTCCCTCCCCCGAGCCGCCCCTGTCCGGACCGCCGTCCGATCCGCAGCCCACGGCGGCCACCGCCATGCCCAGCCCCAGCGCCGCCACCGCGCCCCGGTGCGCTCCCGTCCTCATCGTCCAGCCCCTCACCGCATGCCCGGCGTCCGTACCGCACGGACCTTTCACGGTCATTCCGTTCCACGGCTCTCCCGCGGGCACACCGCGGGGGCGGGTCCCGAACACAAGGGCGCATCATCGGGGCCCCGGACGGTGCGCCGTACCCCGCGTACGGCGCCGAGTGGTTCGGGCACCGACAACACGAGGAAGGCGACCGGGGCGGGAAGCCCGCTTGCGTTACGCTCCGGCGTTGTGAGCGAGGTCAGCGCAGAGGGAGCCGGTCCGCACCCGGCACGACCGCCTGCCGGACCGGAGGTGGCGCTGCGGGTGGCGGTGGTTCTGCTGGTCGCGGCCTCCGGGGCGGTGGAGGCCGTCTCCTTCACCGCACTGGACCATGTCTTCGCCGGGGTCATGACGAGCAACCTCGCGCTGCTCGGAATGGCGATCGGCCGGGGGCAGCACACGGGGGTGACGGCGGCGCTGCTGGCGCTGGCGGGGTTCGGGCTGGGCGCCGCGGCGGTCGCGTGGCTCACCCGGCGGCGCACGGGCGTCGTCACGCACTGGCCGGCACCGGTGATGCTCTGCCTGGGCGGCGAGGCCGTCCTACTCGCCGTGGGCGCAGGGACCTGGGCCGCCGTCGACGGCAGGCCGGGGGACGTGCTGCGGGACGTGCTGCAGTTCGGTGCCGCCGCGGCCATGGGGATCCAGGCCGCGGCGATGGTGGCGGCCGGGCGGGCCGCGGCACCCACCACCTATCTCACCGGCACGCTGGCCACGTACATCGTCAAGGGGGTGGGCGCGGGCGGCCCGGACCGGTGGGTGCCGGCCCGGCTGGGCGCCCTGATCGTGGGTGCGGGCGCCTGCATGGCACTCCTGCGGACGGCTCCGGCGTGGGCCGTCGCCCTGCCCGCCGTGCTGGTCCTGTGCGCCCTGCTGACGGCCTGCCGGCCCCTGCTCCGGATGCGTCAGGCCCCGCCGAGGTGACCTCCCGGCACCGCCGGGTCGAGGATCGATACGACCACGGCCTTCACAGCCTCGCCTCCCGGGGGCGGTCGGTCGGCGGGGTCTGCGGTCCTACGGGCACGACCGCTTCGGCGGTGTACGCGAGGAAGGTCAGCGTCTCCTGGAAGTACAGCCGGATGCTCGTGTCGTCGTGTGACAGATAGCCGATGGACACGTCCTGACCGATGCGCAGTTCGAAGTCCCCGCCGCGTTTCGACAGCAGGAAGGCGCCGTCGATGGCGGGCGCCCAGACGATGTCGCCGTCCAGGACCCGGGCGATGTGCTTGATGACCGGGTAGCCGTAGTCGGAGGTCTCGCTGACGGCGGTGTACGCCTCGGCGCTCAGCGCCAGCGCGTACGGGCCGCCGACGCCCGCGAGCCGCAGCGCCGTCAGGGCCTTGCTGACGACGTCGGGGTAGGCGCGTACCTCGGCGGGCAGGACCAGGGAGGCATTGGACGAACTCTGCCGCAGCCCGGTGATGTCCGCCGCGGCATAGCCCTCGAACACAGCGCGGTCCTCGGCGAACGCGATCTTCCGGGCGGCGTCCTTGACCGGCTGCCAGTCCGCGTCCCTGGCGCCGCGCGCGACGTCGTCGACCTGCTGCCGGTCGACGGTGAACGGCACCCGCAGTTCCACGAGGGGCTGGAACCGGCGGACGCGCGCCGTGACCCCGTCGGCCGGTGCGTCCACGTCCGCCAGGTGGCCGCTGCCCACACCGGCGAGTTCGGTGCCGCCCGGCTCGGGCACGTCGACGATCCGGCGGGCCGCGATGTGCCGTTTGAACGTGCGCCGTGCCTCGTCCTCCAGATCGGCCCACGCCGCGGCGGAGATGGGTGCCAGTTCCCGGTGCAGATTGTCCATCGTGCGGGCTCGCCTCCTGTCACGTCCTCAGATCGCCGATGCCGAGGGAGCCGTCGGCGACGGCCGCCGGGAGCGCCGTCGGCATGGCCTCGGCCGCGTCGGCGCCGGCGCTTTCGTCCGCGCCGGCGGTGTCGTCCGCGCCGGCGGTGTCGTCCGCGCCGGCGGTCTCCTCGGCTTCGCCCGCGGTCGGCGGATCGGGAAGGTTGTCGAGAAAGTCACTGGTGGGGACGTGGAACAGCGACCCGGTCACCGGGGTGGAGAAGTCCAGGATCCGGTCGTGGGAGGCCGGCGGGTCGCCCAGGAACATGCGTTCGAGCATCCGTTCGGTCACGGCCGGGGTGCGGGCATAGCCGATGAAGTAGGTGCCGAACTCGCCGTCCCCCACGCTGCCGAAGGGCATGTTGTCGCGCAGGATCTCGTGCTTCGTCCCGTCCGGGTCCTCGATCGTGGTCAGCGCCACATGGGAGTCGGCCGGTTTGACGGCGTCGTCCAGTTCGACGTCGGACAGCTTCCGGCGTCCGATCGCCAACTCCTGGGCCTCCACCGGAAGGGCGTTCCACGCCTGGAGGTCGTGCAGGTACTTCTGCACGATCACATAGCTGCCGCCGCTGAACGGCGGGTCCTCGTCACCGATCAGGACCGCCGCGTCCGCGGCGGGGCCCGTCGGGTTCTCCGTGCCGTCGACGAACCCGAGCAGATCACGCACGTCGAAGTACTTGAAGCCATGGACCTCGTCGCGGGTGGTGACCACGTCGCGCAGCCGCTCCATGATCTCGGCGGCCAGTGCGAAGCACAGGTCGAGCCGGGCAGCGCGGATGTGGAACAACAGGTCGCCCGGGGTCGATACGGCGCGGTGCCGGGCGCCGGCCACCTCACGGAAGGTGTGCAGCTCGGCCGGGCGGGGGCCGGCGAACAGCCGGTCCCAGGCGGTGGAGCCGATGCCCACGACCACGCTGAGCCGTCCGTCCTGTGACGCCCGGAAGCCGACCGCCCGCTGGAGCCCGGTCACGTCCGACAGCGTCTCCCGTACGACCGGCTCGCCGCCCTCGTCGATGGTCACGACCAAGAAGATCGCCGCGCTGGTGAGCGGCGACAACACGGGCTGGGGCACCGGCCGCCGGGAGTGTGCGGGCATCAAGGGCTCCCCTTCCTGACGGTCATGGACAGAAGCGGCGATGATCGCGAACGGGGAGGCACATGCGCACACGTGTGCGGCGGCTCCGGCCTGCGGCGGCCCGGAATCCGCGCGCAGGCACTGACCCGATCGGGTGCTTCCGGGGCACTCATTTCACCGTATGGCCCGGCCTCGGCCCCCGCCACCGGCCGGTGGGGACAGGCGGTCCCGCCCGGCCGGCGTACCCGGCCCGGCGCCCCTGGTGTGCTCACCAGTAGTGACGACGGCCTGCGACCGCGTGTCCCAAGGCGCCGAGGATCCACAGGATCAGCCCGATCACCAGGAGGATGATTCCTATCGTCCACAGAAAGTTCAGGCTGGTGAGGAATCCCACGACCAGCAGAATGATCCCCAGAACAATCATGGCCACTCCCTCGGGGTTCGTTGGACGAACCTCTTCGACCTCTTGGGGGCCGAATATCCCGTCCGCCGGCGCCAAAACGGGGCGGCGCGCACCACCCGGTCAGCGGCGCCTGGGCACCGACGCCGCCGACTCCGCCTCGTCCCAGCTGCCGCCGCCGCTGACCACGGGCGACCGGGTCAGTCCGACGATGCCGGCCGCCATGAGGGCGACGCCCACCAGTTCGGGCAGCAGGCGCCAGCCCAGCGCGATGGTCTCCCCGAACAGCAGGCCGCCGAGGGCGACGCTGATCAGGGCGTCGCCCAGCGTCAGGGCCGGCTGGGATACGGCCAGGGTGCCGGCCCGCAACGTCCACTGGAGCAGCAGCACGCTCAGCACCCCGGTGGTGGCGGCGGCGTAGGTGTGCCACGTGGTGAGGACCGCGGTGGGTCCGTCCGGGAAGCGCCCGGTCACCTCCTTGATGAGCGCGGCCGTGACCGCGAAGCACGCGGCGGTCGCGGTGCCGAGGGTGGCGGCCTGCGGGGGGCCGCGCAGCCGCAGGGCCGCCGCGAGCAGGGCGGCGACACAGCAGGCAAGCCCGCCGCCGACCAGGAGCCAGCGCCAGTCGCCGGCCCGTTCGCCGCCCTGGGACGGGGACGCGCTGAGCAGGAAGACCGCCAGGCCGACGGCGAGCATCACGAAGGGGCGCCAGGTCCGCGCGCCGGGCGAGTGCCGGAACACCACCGCCCCGATGAGCAGGGTGAACAGCAGTTCGCTGGCCAGAAGCGGCTGCACGACCGACAGTTCCCCGGAGTCGAGGGCGATGACCTGGAAGACCGCGGACAGCAGCATGGCCATCGCGCCGGCCCACCAGAACGGACGCCTCAGCAGCCCCGCGAGCCGGGCGACCGCCGCCTTCGCGCCCCGGCCGCGGACCCCGTCCGGCTGGACCGCGGCCCTGCGCTGCAGGACGGACGCCGCCGCGTTGCACAGCGCGGACAGCAGGGCCGTGACGACGGTGAGCACGTTCATGCGGATGCCTGTCGTTCGCGGGAAGCCCCGGCGAGCGGCCACCGCACAGCTGGTGGGCGAGCGGCAGCCGACGGCACGAACACAGTGGTAACCGCCGTGCGCGGGGATAAACCTGCCCGCTTGAGGCTGCGCACGACGGGTGGCTGCCGACCGGCCCCCGTTTGGCGGCCGGTCGTGCGGATACCTGTGGCCCACTGTGCGATACAAGGTGACCATGCCGCATATGTGTCCGTGCCCGCGTCCGTGCCCGCCGGATCCCTGCCCGCCCCCGCACACCGCCGCGCCCGGGCGGGGCGGTCCCGAACCGGTGCGGCGCCGGCCGTGAGCCGGCTGCTGGTGGTCAGCGCGAGCATGGGGGCGGGCCATGACGCGGTGGCGGTCGAGCTGGCCCGGCGCCTCGGCACGGCCGGACACGAGGCGCTGCACACGGACGTACTGGAGCTGCTGCCGGCCCGCATCGGCGCGGGGCTGCGCGGCTTCTACCGCTCGTCGATCCGGCACGCCCCCCTGGTGTACGCGGGCATCTATGCCGCGTTCTTCCGGGCCGGCGACGGGCCTCGGCCGGGCAGCACCCCGCTCGCCGCGCTCGCCGAGGACCGGTTGCGCACCGAGGTGGCGCACGGTCGCGCCGACGCGGTCGTCGCGGTCTTCCATCTCGCCGCACAGCTGACCGGCCGGATGCGTGCCCGCGGCCGGCTCACGGTCCCCAGCGCGGTGGTGATCACCGACTTCGCCGTGCACCGGCAGTGGCTGCACCGGGGGAACGACCTCCATCTCTGCCTCACCGAGGAGATCGCCCAGGACGTACGGCTGCGTCTGGGGCGGCCCGCCACCGCGTGCGGTCCGCTGCTGCCGGACCACTTCCGCCCGCACCCGGCGGGCGAGCCGTACTGGCGGCGCCGGCTCGCGGACGCCGCCGGGCGCCGTGCGCCCGTGCTGCTGTCCGCCGGGGCGTGGGGGGTGGGCAGCCGGCTCGGCGCGACGGCCCGGCTGCTGTCCGGCGCCGGATACCTGCCGGTCGCCCTGTGCGGGCGCAACGAGCGGCTGCGCCGCGCCCTGGCGCGGGTGCCGGGGACGCTCGCCATGGGCTGGGTGGACGACATGCCGGGCCTGATCGCGGCCTGTTCCGCCGTGGTCGACAACGCCGCGGGGCAGACGGCGCTGGAAGCGCTCGCCGTCGGTGTCCCGGTCATCGGGTACCGTCCGATTCCCGGCCACGGCGCCGAGGGCGTGCACCGGATGGCGGCGCTCGGCCTGACCGAGTACGCCGACGACGCCTGGGAGTTGGTGCGGGCCCTGGACCGCCTCGGCCAGGGCGGCTCGGTGCCCGGCCGCCGCCTGGTCCGGGGGGACGTCGTCCGTCCGCTGGAGCGGCTGACCGCCCGCGCGGGCACGGGCGGGTCCGACGGCGACGCCTGACGTCCGGGCCGCGGCGGCGACCGGATCGGTCGGGGCCCCGCGCCGCGGCCGGGTGCGTCCGGCGCGCCGCGGTGTGCGACACCTGCGGCCCTGCCCGTACCGGATCATCGCAGGCCGGCGCCGGTGCCCGGCCATCTGCCGGTGACGCCCGCCGCCCCGGCGTCGGGCGTACGCACCGGGCTCACCACGCCGTGCTCGCCGAGCGGGCCCACCGACAGGCCCGCCGCCCGGCACGCCCCCACCAGTGCGGGCAGGGCGGCCAGCGTCGCCCGCCAGCATCCCGGTGCCGCATGGCGGTCGGTGTCGTGCAGCAGCACCGTGCCGCCGCCCCGCAGATCGGCCAGTACGGTCGCGGCCACGGACCGCGCGGTGGCGTCGCCGGTCCAGTCGCGGCCCCAGGCAGTCCACAGCACCGGGCGCAGTCCGGTGCGGCGCGCGGCCAGCAGCCGGTCGCCGGTCAGGATGCCGTACGGCGGCCGGTACCAGATGGGGGCGGTGCCGGACACCTGCGCCACCGCGTGCGCGGCCCGTGCGAGCAGCCGGGTCTCCCGGCGCGGGGCGGGCCGCCAGGGGCGGTTGTGCGTCCAGCCGTGGACGGCGAGTTCATGACCGCGCCGGACGATGTCACGGCTCAGCCGCCCGTGGCGCAGCACCTGCTCGCCCAGCACGAAGAACGTGGCACGGACCGCCAGTTGGTCGAGGGCGGCCAAGAAGGCGGGGGTGGAACGGGGATCGGGACCGTCGTCGAAGGTGAGCGCCACATGGTCGGGCGCGCCCGTGCCCGCCAGCACGGGCAGCAGGGCGCGTCGCGGGCCGGGCAGCCAGCTTCCGGCCGGCCCGAGGTGGGCGGCGGCGACGAGCGCGGGGACGGCGAGCGCCCCGGTGCACCACCGGCCCCAGCGGATGTCGTCCGGCACGTCCGTCTCCCTTCGCGTCCCCGTACGGTCGTCCGGCCCGAACGCGGCTCCCGCGCGGGCGCCGTGGCGGCGTCGCCTTGTGGCGCCGTGGCGCCGTGGTCTCGTGGCGCCGTGGTCTCGTGGCGGCGCGGCGGCGTCAACCGAAGCGGCCCGCCAGCCGCCGGTACGTGGTGGGTGCCAGGGCGCGCACCGCGATCGGCACCCGGAGCCAGCCGGGCACGAACACCTCGGGCTGGTCGCGGCGTACCGCCGTGACGACCGCGGCGGCCACCCGCTCCGGCGGCACCGGACGCGGACGGGTACGCGCGTAGGGCACCCCCCTGCGGGCGAAGAACGGGGTGTCCACCACGCCGGGCACGACATGGGTCACCCGCACGCCGGTGCCCTTCAACTCGTACCGCAAGGCGTCCGCGAAGGCGCCGAGGCCCGCCTTCGCCGCGGAGTACACCGCCTCCTCCCGTACACCGACGCTTCCCGCGACGGAGCCGATCAGCACGAGCCGGCCCTGGCGCCGCGCCGTCATGTGGGGCAGCAGCTGACGGACCAGGTGCACCACCGAGGCCAGGTCCACGGTGAGCACGTGGTCCACCTCGTCGGCGGGCATCGAGGCGAACGGTCCGGCCCAGCCCACTCCCGCCGCGGCGACGAGCAGATCGATGTCCCGCGCCTTCCCGAAGGCCCGGTGGGCCAGTTGCCGGGGGCCGTCGGCGGCGGCCAGGTCACAGGGGATCGCGACGGCGGACGTCTCGCGCGCCACCGTGTCCAGCCGGGCGCGGTCGCGTCCGGAGACCAGCAGCTCCCATCCCTCGGTCGCCAGGGAGCGTGCGACGGCCGCTCCGATCCCGGACGAGGCACCCGTCACCAGCGCCACGCCCGCCGTGGGTACGGTGCCCGGTGCGCGGGTCGTCGGCCCCGTGTACGGATCCACCGTGACGCGTCCCAAGCTGACCTCCTCGGCGTGGCGGGCCTCGGCACGGCGCCGGAGTCCGCGGGCCGCCTTGAGCGCGCCTGCCGAGCCCCGTCGGTCCTCGCGCACGCGTGCCTTCGACGATGACGACGACCATCGAGGGGTAGCCGCGACTCGCCGGTTTCAAACCCGCCGCCGCACCGGCCGCTGCCCGCTTCGGCGGCCGGTTTTCCGGACCGCCGCGCCACGGATCGCGGACGGGGAGGGCGCCTTCGCCGAAGCCGAATGGAGCAATGCGAAGACCCGTTGTGCGGCGGCGGTGCCGGACCCGGGCCGCCGACGCCGGGCCGCACCGCGCGTCATGGGCCGGCGCAGGTCCGGGGCATGACCCGACGCTGTGCCATAACCGCAGGTCAGCGGCGCCAGGGAGGGTGCTTGGACGCCACCGGCCCCGCTTGAAGTACCCGATGGCCGGACGGACAGTGAGAACCATGAACCGTCACCGACGCCCACCCCGGAAGGCCCCGTGGATCGCGGCGGGCGCGGCCGTGGCTGTCTGTGGCGGCATCGGCGTGTGGTTTCTGACGGGGCCGCACGGCGGCACGCCCCGCCCGACGCCGTCTCCTTCGGGAAACCTGACCTTGCCGACACCACCCTCACGAACGCCCCAGCCGACGACCCCCGGCACCACCCCGCCGACCCCGACGCCCAGCACCACCCCGCCAACGCCGACGTCCAGCGCCCCACGGCCGACACCGACGTCCAGCACCACGCGGCCGACACCGACGCAGACACCCAGCGCCCCACGGCCGGCGGAGACGCGCCCGCCGGCACCCCGACCGACGGCCACGGCGACGGCGACGGCGACAGCTCGGCAGCCGACGCCACCGGCCCACCCGACGGCGCCCGGCCCGACGACGGCGCCCCCTTCCCCCGTACCGACGTCCGAGACACCAGCGAAACCGACCCGGTCCGCCACGCCGCCCCCGCGTCCTCCGGCCACACCGACACCGGCACCGCCGGCACAGCCGCCACCGACGAGGACTCCGACGGCGGCCCCGGCATCCGCACACCCGAGGCCGTCGGCACCGACGCCGTCCCAGAAACCGACACCCGCAGGGCCGACACCGGCAGCGACACCGACTCCGCAGCCGCAGCCGCAGCCGACAAGGCCAGGTCCGTCGCCACAGGTCCCGTCCCGCACGCCTCTGCCCCTACCGACACCCACCGCCACCACCACCGCCACCGCCGCACAGCCGACGCCGGTGCCACCTACGCCACTGCCCACCGCCGCACAACCGACGCCGGTGCCTCCCACGCCACTGCCCACCCCCACACCGACAGCCACCCGCACCATGACGATCACCACGACCTGGTACACGTCCCAGGCGGCAGAGTCCGCGGCTCAGCGGATGGCCGCCGCCCGGACGGTCGGTGACCCGGCATGCTCGATGGCGGCCGTGGGCCAACCCGACCCACGCCTCGTGCCACGAGCCGCCCGCATCGCCATCGGCCACTACGGCAGCTACTGGTGCCTGATCTCATAGGCCCCTCAACGCGCGGACGCGGCCGGTCCGTTCACCGTGGCGTCGAAGAACCCCCGGTCACACAACGCCTCACAACCGCGACTCGGCGGGGAACCCCGACCAGCACAACTCGGCGGGCAGGTGCCGCATGTCGTTGTAGACCAACACAGCCGACGGCCGGCCCGGCACATACCGGATGACGGTGAGGGCGGCGTTGCCGTGATTCAGCCCGAGCCAGCGCCATTTCGGCGCGTCCATGGCATGCCGTACCAGCCAGCCGATCAGGAAGTTGTGGGTGACGACCAGTTCATGGCGCTCCTGGTCGCCCCCGACGGGACCGGTGAACTGTGCCAGGGCCCGTTCCGCCAGCTCCGGTCCGCGTTCGCGGTCCTCGGCCGGGGCGCGGGCCAGGAAGCGCAGGAAGTGATCGGCGCTGTCGGCGGGCAGTTCATCCCGCTGCGGGAGGTACGGAACATAGTCACCGGCCGCCTCCGAGACCCGAAGAGCGGCGCCGTCCAGGTGTTCGCCGATCAGTTCCGCGGTCTGCGCGGCCCGGGGCAGTGGGCCGTGGTGCACCACCGAGATGGGGTACTTCGCCAAGCGGCGGCCGAGCAGCGCCGCCTGCCGCCGTCCGTTCTCCGACAACCCGCTCTCGTCCGGCAGTGCCTCGCCGTGCCGGACGAGATAGAGGTGGCGCGCAGCCGTCGGCGTCATACCCGTGACTCCTTCACGATCAGGCAAGGGGCTCGTGGACACGACGTCGTTTCTTGCCGGCCCGGTTCCGCATCTCCACGGGCTCCTCGGCCGGGGACCGGCCTGACGACCCGTCGGCCGCCGGTCACGGAGCAAACCGGTCGTGGCGGTGGCGGTGATCGCGTAGATTGCCGAGGTCGTCGCGACGGAGAGGTGGTTCGAAGACGTGGTGCTCACCGAGGTGAAGCGGGAGCGGTTGGCGGGGGCCGCGCGGGACGCGCTGGGCGGTGGGCGGCGGTTGGCGGCGGTCGAGCGGGTGGCGGGCGGCAGCAAGAAGGGCGTGTACCGCCTCGTGATGGACGACACGTCGACGGCGATCGCCTATCTGTGGGACGACAGCGAGAACTACTGGCCGGCGGCACAGGGCGACGACGACCTGACGGATCCGTTCTCGCCCGGTCTCGGGCTGCGCCTGTTCGAGGCCGCGCACGCACGCCTGGACGGGCTCGGCGTCCGCGTCCCGCGGATCCGGCTCGTCCAGCGGGCGGGCGATGCCGGCCCGGCCGACCTGGTGATCGTCGAGGACATCGCGGGCCGGAGCCTGGAGGACCTGCTCGTCCGCGATCCACGCGCGGGCGCCGCGGTCACGGCTCGGCTCGCCGAGGCGCTGGCGGCGATGCGGTCGTATCGCGCGCCCCGGTACGGGAAAGTGGCCGTGGTCGACGCGGGAGGCACCTCGCGCGGGACGTCGTGCGAGGGGGTCGTCCTGGACCGGGCGCTGCGCGACCTCGCCGAGGCGGCGTCGCGTGACCTGCGGGTCGCGGCGGCCCGCGACCGGCTGGAGGAGCGGCTGCGGGGTCTCGCGGCGGGGGTGCGACCGCGCGCGGAGCACTGCGTCGTGCACGGCGAACTCGGGCCCGACCATGTGCGGGTGGACACGGACGGCCACCCCGTGCTGATCGACATCGAGGGACTGATGTACTTCGACGTCGAGTGGGAGCACGTCTTCCTGCGCATCCGCTTCGCGGACGCCCATCCCCCGCTCGGGACGGACCGACTGGACGAGGGCCGGCTCGCCCTCTACACGCTGGCCCAGCGGCTCTCGCTGACGGCGGGACCGCTCAGGCTCCTCGACGGCGGCTTCCCCGACCGAGCGGCCATGGCGGGCATCGCCGAGCACAACCTGAGAGCGGCACTGGACCTGGTGTGAGGCACCGGCGGTCCGCGCCGTCGGCCGATCCGCCGGGCACGGCCGATCCGCCGGGCAGGGATCAGCGCGCCCCGGCCGCCGCGTCCGCCCCGAGTGCCCCGGCGGTCGCGTCGGCCCCTGTCGCCGCATCCGTCACGGCCGGGGCGTCGCGCAGCCCCAGGCGCAGGTGTTCGACGTGGTAGAGGGCCTGTTCCAGGAGTTCGGCGACGTGGTTGTCGTAGAGCGCGTAGATGACCGAGCGGCCCCGGCGTTCGCCGGTGACCAGGCCGAGGTTGCGCAGCAGACGCAACTGGTGGGAGCAGGCGGACTGTTCCATGCCGACCGCGTCGGCCAGTTCCGTGGCCGCGCAGGGGCCTTCCTGGAGGCGGGCCAGGATGCGCAGCCGCGAGGGGGTGGCCAGCGCCTGGAGGGTGGCGGCCACATCGGCGGCGCCGACCGTCTCCAGGCGGTCGCGCGCGGTGGCGGTCGTGGTTCTGTCGGCTCCGTGACCCATGGGCATCATCGTACGGAGAACGAACCATGAACGCATGAATGAGTCTTCATTCTTTCCTGTACGGTGGTGAGGAGCGCCGGGCTTCCGCCTGCGCGCGAACCTGTCATGCCTGTGTGAAGGACCCCGATGACCTCCACCCTCGCCCCGGCCCCGGCAGAGCGGACCTCGCCGGGCCGCGCCCCCGCCGGGCAGCAGCGGCGTACCCGTGTCCTCGCCCTGCCCGAGGCCCGCTGGGCAGCGGCGGCCCTGGCCCTGTTCCTGATCGCGCTGCCGTTGCAGCTGACCGGCGCCCCGGCCTGGACCTGGGTGCCCCTGTACGCCCTGACCTATGCGGCGGGCGGCTGGGAACCGGGCTGGGCGGGACTGCGGGCGCTGCGCGAGAAGACCCTGGACGTCGACCTGCTGATGGTGGTCGCCGCTCTGGGTGCCGCGGCGATCGGGCAGGTCATGGACGGGGCGCTGCTGATCGTCATCTTCGCCACCTCGGGCGCGCTTGAGGCCCTGGCCACCGCCCGCACCGCCGACTCCGTGCGGGGACTGCTGGACCTGGCCCCCGCCAAGGCCGCCCGCGTCGCCGCCGACGGCAGTGAGGAGAGCGTCGCCGTCGAGGACCTGTCCATCGGCGACACCGTGCTCGTACGCCCCGGTGAGCGCGTCGGCGCGGACGGCCGTGTCCTCGACGGCGCCAGTGAGGTGGACCAGGCGACCATCACCGGCGAGCCGCTGCCCGTGGCCAAGGAGCGGGGCGACGAGGTCTTCGCCGGCACCCTCAACGGCACCGGCGCGCTGCGGGTGCGCGTGGAGCGCGACGCGTCCGACAGCGTGATCGCCCGGATCGTGCGCATGGTGGAGGAGGCGTCCGAGACCAAGGCGCCCACACAGCTGTTCATCGAGAAGGTCGAGCAGCGTTACTCGCTGGGGATGGTCGCGGCGACCCTGGCCGTCTTCCTCGTCCCGCTCGCCTTCGGCGCCGAGCTGACCGGCGCGCTGCTGCGGGCGATGACCTTCATGATCGTGGCGTCGCCGTGCGCCGTCGTCCTGGCGACCATGCCGCCGCTGCTCTCGGCCATCGCCAACGCGGGACGGCACGGTGTGCTGGTCAAGTCCGCGGTCGTCATGGAACGGCTCGGCGAGGTCGACGCGGTCGCCCTCGACAAGACCGGCACACTGACCGAGGGGACCCCGCGGGTGACCGACGTCCGGCCGCTGGCCGGTTCCGGTCTCGATACGGCCGGGCTGCTGCGGCTCGCCGCCGCGGCCGAGCACCCCAGCGAGCACCCGCTGGCCCGCGCCGTGGTGGCCGCCGCCCGGGAGCGGGGACTCGCCCTTGCCGACGCGGAGGACTTCGAGTCGGCTCCCGGTGTCGGCGTCGTGGCCACCGTCGAGGCGCGCCGGGTCGCGGTGGGTGCGCCCGCCCGGCTGCTCGCCGCGGCCGGCCACGCCGACTCGGCGGCGGCGGACCTCACGGCGGAGTGGGAGGACGGCGGCCGGACCGTCGTGCTGGTCACGGTGGACGGTACGCCCGTCGGTCTGATCGGTGTCGCCGACCGGCTGCGCCCCGACGCCATCGCGACCGTCGCGGCCCTGACGTCGCGCACGGGGGCGGCGCCCGTGCTGCTGACCGGTGACAACGCGCGCGCGGCGGCGCGACTGGCCGCCGAGGCCGGCGTCGAGGACGTACGCGCCGCACTGCTGCCCGAGGACAAGGTGAGCGCGGTCAGGGAACTGGCGGCGGCCGGGCGCCGGGTGATGGTCGTCGGGGACGGCGTCAACGACGCCCCGGCGCTGGCCGCCGCCCACACCGGTGTCGCCATGGGCCGGGCGGGTTCGGATCTGGCGCTGGAGACCGCCGACGCGGTGGTCGTGCGCGACGAACTCGCCGCGGTGCCCGCGGTGATCTCCCTGTCCCGGCGGGCCCGCCTGCTCGTCGTCCAGAACCTGGTGATCGCCGCGGTGTTCATCGCCGGCCTCGTCGTCTGGGACCTGGCGGGCGACCTGCCCCTGCCCCTCGGTGTCGCCGGTCACGAGGGCTCCACGGTCATCGTCGGACTCAACGGACTGCGGCTGCTGCGCGAGGCGGCCTGGCGACGGGCGGCCGTACCGGGTGACGATCAGGCCGCCCGCACCCCGGCGGCGGGGTGACACGCCTGGCGGCGCGGCCCGTCGCCGACGCGCGTCGAGCGCCGACGACGGGCCGGGTCGTCAGCCGGCGAACGCTTCGATCAGTGTCCAGATCGCCAGGCCGGCCATGCAGAGGGCGCCAATGCGCTGCACCGTCTTCAGCGGGACCCGCTTGGCGATGAAGCGGCCCGCGAGCAGGGCCAGCGCGGACACCGACATCAGGGCGGCGGCCGAGCCGATGGCGGTGGGCAGCCAGCCGTTGGTGGCGGCGAGGTTGGCGGTGGTGATCTGGGTGAGGTCCCCCCACTCACTGATGAAGACGGCCATGAAGGCGGTGGTGTAGACGGGCCAGAAACCGGTGACGGCCCTGGAGCCGCCTTCGCCGTCCTCGTCGTCGTCCCCTCCGCGCAGCAGCATGACCGCTCCGAAGGCGAACAGGGCGGCGGAGACCAGCTTGACCGCCGTCGTCGGCAGCAGGCTGAGCAGGCTGCCGGCACCGACGGCGAGGGCGACATGGACGACGAAGGCCGTGGAGGTCCCGAACCACACGTACAGCGGGCGCATGCGGGTGCCCATGGCCAGCGACGCGAACATGGTCTTGTCGGGAAGTTCGGCGAGGAAAATCAGCCCGAAGGCGGTGATGATCGCCAGGGGGTCGAGGGTCATCCTGGTGCTTTCTCCTGGGGCCGGGCCGAAGGCTCGGACGGCACCCACACAGGTGACGGGAGGACCCTTGCGGCCCGGCACGATGACGCGGCCCCCACGTGTGTGCGGGCCGTGTTGTGCCGTGGCCGAAGGTCTCGTCCACCGGCCCGTCGCTTCGGGCCGGCCCACTGGCCGGGACGTCCGTGAAGACGTCCAGTGTGTCGACCAGCGGTGTCGCGGGACTACTCCCCTTCGCCGCGCACAGCCTAAGCAATCGGCACGGCGGAGGTAAAGCCGGTGCCGGGTGGTACGCCTCACGCCGGAGGAACACGGGGTTTCCGTGCGTCGGTGTGCGTGGCCGCGGTGGGCCGGGGGCGGACCGGCCGGTACCGCGGGGCGGCCGTTCAGTCCAGGTCGGACAGGTCGAGGACGAAGCGGTAGCGGACGTCGTTGCGGGCGAGGCGGTCCAGGGCCTCGTTCACCCGCTGGGAAGGGAGCAGTTCGATGTCGGCGGTGATGCCGTGCTCGGCGCAGAAGTCCAGCATGGCGGCCGTCGCGGGCATGCCGCCGCTGCCGGCGGAGCTGAGCTTCTTGCGTCCCACCAGGAGGTCCAGGGTCCGCACGGTGACGGGGCCGAGGTGCCCGAGGTGGCTGAGGGTGCCGTCCATGGCGACGAGGCCGAGGTAGGGGCCGAGGTCGTGCGGGGCGGAGACGGTGTCGATGACCACGTCGAACCGGTCACGTGCCGCGGCCATCCGCTCCTGGTCCGTGGCGACGATGAGCGTGCGGGCGCCGAGACGGCGGGCGTCGTCGGCCTTGTCGGGTGAGCGGCTGATGACCGAGGTGTCGGCGCCGAGCGCCACGGCGAACCGCACCGCGAGATGCCCGAGGCCGCCGAGGCCCGCCACCGCGACCCGGCTGTGCGGTCCCACGCCCAGGGCGCGCAGCGGTTCCCACACGGTGATCCCGGCGCAGAGCAGCGGAGCGGCAGCGGCCGGATCCAGGCCGGCGGGCAGCGGATGGGCGAACCGGTCGCGGACCACGTACTCGCGACAGTAGCCGCCCAGCGTGGTCGTTCCGTCGAGCCGGTCGAGACCGCCGTAGGTCAGCGTCGGGAAGCCGTGGCAGAAGTTCTCCTGACCGGCCCGGCACATGGGGCACGCGCCGCACGAGTCGACGATGTTGCCGACCGCCACGGGGTCGCCGGCGGCGAAGCGGGTGACCGCGGGCCCGGTCTCGGTCACCACGCCGGTGAACTCGTGCCCCGGCACCAGCGGCCGGCCCTCCGTGCCGTCGTGGTCGCGCAGGGCGTGCAGATCGGAGTGGCATACGCCGCAGTAGTCCACCCGGACCGCGATGTCGTCGGGGCGCAGGTCGCGCCGTGTCAGCGGCGTCCGCCGCAGTGTCGCCGTCCGGCCGTCCGCCTGCCAGCCCGTTGTCTTCCGCACAGCACATCTCCTCCAAACAGACTGTTCTGTCTGTCGCAGCGTAGGCACATCCGGGGCCGCCAAGCAAACCAACTGTTCTGTCTGGTAGCATGACGGCATGCCCGAGCAGCCCTTGACCTCGCGCGGAGCCGCGACCTACCAGCGCATCCTCGATGTGGCGACCCAGGAGTTCGCCGAGCACGGGATCGCCGGCGCGCGCGTCGAACGGATCGTGGCCGCGGCCCGCACCAACAAGGCGCAGCTCTACGCCTACTTCGGCAGCAAGGAAGGGCTCTTCGACGCCATCTTCTTCGGCTCCCTGGACCGGATCACGAACGTCGTGCCGATCGACGCCACCACCGCGCCGCCCGGCGCGGACGCCGTGCCGCGCGACGCCCACACCGATACCGCGCCGCTCGGCACCGATGCCGCACCGCTCGGCGCCGACGGCCTCGCGGACTGGGCCGTACGCCTCTACGACGAGTACCTTCGCCGCCCCGACCTCATCCGGCTGGCCACCTGGTCCCGCCTGGAGCGCCGCCCCACCGGCCATCTCGTGGCGGAGCACGACCGCCGTGACGACCGCAAGCTGCGCGCCATCGCCGAGGGCCAGGCAGCGGGCCTGATCCGGCAGGGCGACCCGTTCGACGTGATGGCCATGGTCATCGCGATGTCCATGGCCTGGTCCCCGGTCAGCAACGTCTACGCGGCGACCGCACGGGAACCCGAGGACGTGCACGAGCGGCGGCGGGCCCTGCTGCGCGAGAGCGTGCGCAGCGCCACGGCCGCCGGCTGAGCGCCCGGGGCCGTGCCCGGGCGCGGGCGCGGGGCGCCGCGGGAAGCGAGGCGGAGTAGCGTGGAAGGTGCGAAGACGACCGGTGTCCGGACGCCGGGAGCGTCTTCGCTGATGTGCCCAGCGGCTTGATGTTCTCCGAAGGAGTGAGCGGGCACGAGCGGCCCTCGTGCGTCGGCCGCCCGGAGCCCCCGTGAGGTGACCTTCCGTATCCGTGTGTCAAGAGGGCGTATGCGCGCAGCCGACGACTCTTCGCAGAGTCCTGTGGGGGCACTGGGGAAAGTGACGGTGGCGATCCCACAGGACGGCCCCGGGGAAGTCCTCGTGGCCGTCCGGGGCGGCTCGGAAGCCTATGCGGCCTGGTCCGCGGCGCCGGTCGCCAAGGACGTCCGCGTGATCGTGGTCGACTCCGTCTCGGCACGCTCGGTGATCGTCGAGCCGCTGCCGTCCTGAAGCGGCTTCCCCCAACGGGAAGCGTCTTCCCGGTCCTTGCAGGACGCGAGGTGGTCCCTCATGTTTTTCTGGCACGTTCCCGCTCCGAATGAGGCCATGCTGATCTCCGGCTCCAAACGGCGGGCCGAGGAAACGCAGTTCCGGATCGTCACCGGTCACGGCAGTTTCGTGCTGCCCGTCAAGCAGAAGGCACGGATGCTGTCGCTGGCCCTGCGCGAGGCGGAGATCGCCGAGGACTGCGTGACCCAGCAGGGAATCCGGCTCAAGGTGCGGGCGGTGTGCGTGTTCAAGGTGGGTGACGACGCGGTGTCGATCGCCAATGCCGCCCGCCGGTTCCTGTCGGAGCAGCAGCGGATGGAGGAGCTGGTCGGCCGGATCTTCGCGGGGCATCTGCGGTCCATCGTCGGCGGGCTCACGGTGGAGCAGATCATCCGCGAGCGCAGCCGGGTCTCCCAGGAAGTGGTGGCGGGCAGCCACGGCGAGATGGAGAAGCTCGGCATCGTCGTGGACGCCCTCCAGATCCAGGAGATCGAGGACGCCACCGGCTACATCGACAACCTCGCCGCGCCGCACGCCGCCGCGGTGGCCAGCCAGGCCCGGATCGCGCAGGCCAAGGCCGATCAGGAGGCGGCCGAGCGGGAGCAGCAGGCCGCCGCGCTCAAGGCCGAGTACGAACGGGACACCGCGATCAAACGCGCGGGGTTCACCGCCGAGACCGAGCAGTCCAACGCCCGCGCCGCGCAGGCGGGCCCGCTCGCCCAGGCCAAGGCGTCCCAGGAGGTCATCGAGGAACAGACCGCGCTGGCCCAGCGGCAGGCGGGCCTTGCGGCCCAGCGGCTGGAGGCGGAGGTACGGCGCCCGGCGGACGCGGAGGCCTACCGGCAGCGGGCCCTGGCCGAGGCGGGCCGCGACCGGGCCAAGTTCGAGGCCGACGGGACCGCCTACGCCGAGCGGGCCATCGCCCAGGCCCAGGCCGACGCCAACACGGCGCGGGCCGCCTCGCTCCGCGACGGCAACCAGGAACTCATCGCGGCCAACCGGGTCGTGGAGAATCTGCCCGCCCTCGCCGAGGCGGCGGCCCACGGAATGTCCGGAGCGGATCTCACCGTCCTCAACGGCACCGACGGCATCAACCAGGTGGCGGCCGGAGTGGTGGCGCAGGGTCTGGCCATCCTCGACACGCTACGGCGTTCGACTCCGTCGCCCGCCGGCACAAAGCCGGTACGGGCCGAGCCGGAGCAGACCCGAACCCGCCGGGAAACCTGAACGCGAAGGAGGGACGGCTGTCATGGATGCGGATCGTGCCAGGCGTGTGGTGGCGGCACTGCGGGCCCGGGAGGTGATGGCCCATCTCGTGGAGGCGGGCGTCTACGAGTTCGGGATCAGGGTGGTCCTGGACGAGGGCATCGAGGCGCTGTGGGACATGGACGGCGCATCGGGGCTGGACGCCGAGATCGTCAGCGACGGCGTGCTCATCGGGTTCGTCCCCCATGTGCCCGGTTCGGAGAACTTCACCGAGCAGCAGATCGTGGACAGCATCGCCCGTACGCGGTACTCCACGGAGGGCCTTCACCCGCCCCAGGACACCCCAGCGCCCCCAGCGACCCCGGCCTCCCCGGCTTCCCCGGCGGAGCCGCCACCGGCCGCCGGGCCTCCCGCCGCACAGAGCGCCCCGGCCGGCCCGCCGGTGGCCCGGCTCCAGCGCCGGGGACACTGGATCCACCGTGGCGGACGGCAGAGGAGAGGGCCATGACGCCGATGCGACCGGCCCTGCAACTGACGGTGTTCATCGAGGAATGCGACACCTGGCATCACAAGCCGCTGTCCGCGGAGATCGTGCACCGCGCGCATGAGGCCGGGCTGGCCGGCGCGACGGTGCTCCGGGGGATCGAGGGGTTCGGGGCCTCCTCGGTGATCCACGGCTTCCGGCTGCTGTCCCTGAAGCAGGACGTACCACTGGCGATCGTGATCGTCGACGAGGAGGAACGGGTGCGTCGCTTCCTTCCGACCCTGCGCGACCTGGTCGAGGGCGGGCTGGTGATCGTCGAGCGTGTCGAGGTCATGCACGACCCCGCGCGGGACACGGCGCGGGCACCCGCCTGAGCCGGCCGGCGCCTTGGCCGGCCGCGCCCGCGGGTGCGTCAAGTGGCCGTCGCCTCTTGGCCCTTGTAGTGAACCACCTCGACCTCCTGGAGGGTGATCAGCCCGCTGACGGGCAGGTCCCCGAGCCGGGTAAGGAACGCTCGGACGCGGTCCGCCTCGTCGACGATGACGACGGCCGTCGGCAGGTCGTCGGCCATGGACAGCAGGCGCGTCGTGTGCACGACCGATGTCGCCCCGAAACCCTCCACACCCCGGAAGACCGTCGCCCCGGCCATCCCGAAGGCATGCGCACGCTGCACGATCTCCGTGAACAGGGGCTTGTGGTGCCAGGTGTCGGTGTCGTCGACGATGACCGTCATACGCAGTGCGCGTCCGCTCAGTGTCATGATCGCGGTCCTCTCGTCACCGGGCACCGGATACATCTCAACCGTAGCCCCGGCCCGAGCCGTGCCGGGCAGGGCGGGGGCCGGCCGTCAGTCCACGTCCCGGGCGTGCCGGTATGCGCACGGCGCCATGCCGTAGCGGGCACGGAACACCCGGGAGAAGGTGGCGTGGTGGGCGAAGCCCCAGCGGTGCGAGATCACCGGGGCTCCGTGGCGTCGGTGGGGGCGGTGCGTGGGCCGGCCGTGATGCGGCCGGTGACCTGTCCGAAGCCGATTCGGGTGCCGTGCGGTCCGGGTGCGGTGGCGCTGAGGGTGACCTCGTCGCCGTCCTCAAGGAAGGCGCGGGTGGAGCCGTCGGGAAGGGTGAGCGGTGCCTCGCCGTTCCAGGTCAGCTCCATCAGTGAGCCCTGCTGGCCGGGCCCGGGTCCGCTGACGGTGCCGGATGCGTAGAAGTCGCCGGTGCGCAGCGACGCCCCGTTGACGGTCATATGGGCGAGCATCTGGGCCGGGGTCCAGTACATGGAGGTGAAGGGCGGCCGGGCGACCAGGTGTCCGTTGAGGCGGACCTCCAGGGTCAGGTCGAGGCCCCAGTCCTCGCCGTCGCGCAGATACTCCTGGAGCGGCGCGGTCCGGGCCGGCGGTGCCGTCCGCGCGTGCCCAAGGGCGTCCAGCGGGACGATCCACGGGGAGACGGAGGTCGCGAAGGACTTGGCGAGGAACGGTCCGAGGGGCACGTACTCCCATGCCTGGAGGTCGCGTGCGCTCCAGTCGTTGACGAGGCAGACGCCGAAGACGTGGTCGGCGAAGGCGTCGACGCCCACCGCCGTGCCCAGCGGGGTGCCGGTGCCGACGACGAAGCCGACCTCCGCCTCGATGTCCAGCTTGCGGCTCGGCCCGAAGGAGGGCGTCGCGGCTCCGGCGGGCCGGGTCTGGCCCCAGGGGCGGTTGATCTCGGTGCCGGAGACGACGAGGGTTCCGGCCCGGCCGTGGTAGCCGATCGGCAGGTGCTTCCACTGCGGGGTGAGCGGTTCCTGTCCCGGACGCAGCATCCGGCCGATGGTGGCGGCGTGGTGCTCGGAGGCGTAGAAGTCGACGTAGTCCGCGGCCTCGAACGGCAGGAACACGCGGACGTCGGCGGCGGCGTGCAGGGCCGCTTCGGCGTCGGGGCGGCGGGCGGCGTCGGTGAGCAGCGCCGTGATGCCGGCGCGCACCTGCCGCCAGCGGGTTCGGCCCTGGGCGAGGAAGGCGTTGAGGGTGGGGCGGGCGAAGGTGTCGTCCCCGAGGGCGCGGGCCAGGTCCAGTACGTGGTCGCCGATGGCGACGCCGACCCTGCGGGGGCCGCCTGCGGGCGCGAAGACCCCGTAGGGCAGGTTGTGGAGGGTGAACGGCGAGTCCTCGGGGACGGGCACCCAGCTGTCGGGGGTCATCGGGTGAGGTCCTTTCGGGTGAGGTCCTTCGGGGTGAGGCCGAGGACGGCGGCGGCCTCGTTCACGGGGCGGATCGCCGGGTGCGGTGGGCGTGCGGGTCGGACGCGGTGCGGTGGATGGATCGGAGCGGTGCGGTGGGGTGGGGTGGATGCGCCGGGGTGGGCAGCGCCGGGTGCGGGGGGCGCGTCGATGCGGCGGGGAGGCTGTCAGGCGGGGACTTCGGTGGCCGGGCGCGTGTGTGCCCCGCTGTCGCGCCGGTCCCGGGGCGCCTTGAGGAAGGCGAGCATCACGGCGCACACGATCAGGCAGCCGATCGGGAAGTACAGGCCGACGGTGACGTCGTCGGCGGTGGCGTTCTTGCCGATGAGGTACGGGCTGACGAAACCGCCGAGGGCCGCGATGGAGTTGATGCCCGCCAGGCCGACCGCGGTCTGCTCGCGCGGCAGGACCCGGGCGGCCAGCGCCCAGTAGGGGGCCATGTAGCCGAGGACGCCGATGGCGACCAGGCTGAGGCAGATCAGGGCCGGGGTGGGGCTGTGCCGGAAGGCGATGGTGCCGCCCAGGCCCGCGGCGCCCAGGAGCATCAGGCCGATCACATGGAAGCGGCGTTCGCCGGTGCGGTCGGAGCTGCGCGCGACCAGCAGCATGCCGACCGCGCCCACCAGGAACGGGATGGCGCCGAGCAGACCGATGTTGGTGGCCGAGTACGACGGGTCGAGCTGCTGGACGATCTTCGGGAGGAAGAAGGAGAAGCCGTACAGACCGCAGGCGGCGAAGAAGTTGGCGACGGCCAGGTAGAGGACCTTGCGGTTCCTCAGGGCCCCGAGCTGTCCGCGCACCGTCTCCCGCTCGGCGCCGCCGGCACCGTCCCGGGTGTACTCCTTGTCGATCTCCGCCTGGAGCCAGGCCCGCTCGTCGGCGCTCAGGAAGCGGGCGTCGGCCGGCCGGTTGGGCAGCAGGACCAGGGTGACGATGCCGATGACGACGGCGGGAGCGCCTTGCAGGATGAACACCCAGCGCCAGCTGCTCATGTCCAGCCAGTGGGCGTGGTCGAGGATCCAGCCGCCGGTCATGCTGCCGAGGATCATGGCGATCGGCTGGGCGAGCGCGAGCAGCGCGATGGCACGGCCGCGTTCCCGGCCCCGGTACCAGTACGTCAGGTAGAGCAGCAGGCCCGGGAAGAGGCCGGCCTCGGCGATGCCCAGCGCGATCCGGGCCACGTACAGGTGGGTGACGTCGGTGACGAATCCCGTGACCACGGTGACCAGGCCCCAGCTGATGGCGATGCGGGCCAGCCAGAGCCGGGCGCCGACCTTCTTCAGCATCATGTTGCTGGGGATCTCAAGGACGACGTAGGCGAGGAAGAAGATCGAGGCGACCGCGCCGAAGGTGGCGGTGGTGATGCCCAGGTCGTCGCGCATGCCGAGTTCGGCGTAGCTGATGTTGGACCTGTCCATGTAGTTGAACACATACAGCAGGCCCACGATCGGGAAGATCCGGAGCGAGACCTTTCTGATCGTTCTTCTGCCGGGGTCACTGCCCTCGACGTTGAGGTTCGTTCCCATGACGGCTCCTGAGAGGGAGAGGAGGAGGAGATCCTGAGAAATGCTGAGAGCTGCTGCGAGATCCTGAGTGAGGAGAGAGGAGAGCGGAAGGGGATGATCCGGCTGTGGGGGTTACGCGGCTGCGGCGGCGTCGGCGCCCGCGATGCGGCCCATGGTGAGGGCGTTGGCGACCGCGTTGCCGCCGCCGACGTAGCGCATGCCGAGCACTCCCCCGCCCGCCTCGCCGGCCGCGAACAGTCCGGGAACCGGGCTGCCGGTGCGGTCCAGTACGGCGGCACGGTGGTCGATCTCCAGCCCGGTGTGTGTGCAGACGAGTTCGGCGGGCAGCACTCGGGCCGCGTAGTACGGGGCCGTTGCGATCGGGTCGGGGCGGGCCGGGGCGCCCTTGGCCGCGAGGGACCGCTCGCGCAGGAAGTCGGCATCGGCCCCGGTTTCGGGCAGCTGCGCGTTCCACCGGGTCACGGTGGCGGTGAGCGCGTGGGCGGGTACGCCGATGTGTTCGGCGAGCGCGTCGAGGGTGGCGGCCCGGGCCAGGCGCCCGGCCGCCGCCTCCTGTGCGACCCGCGCGGGGGTCCAGTCGGCGTAGCCGGTCGGCAGGCCGAGCCGTGCCTTCTCGTCGAACACCGCCCACACGGGGCCGTCCTGGGCGAGGATGATGCCGCTGGAGACGGCGTACGAGGCGTCCTCGTCCATGAAGCGCCGCCCGGACGAGTTGACGTACACCCGTGACGCGGGCGGGAATCCGGCCTGCCAGTGGTGGTGGCGCTGGAAGTAGGCGGTGGGCAGCATCAGCCCCCAGCCGTCGCCGGCGAGCGCGCTGCCCGTCTGCTCGGCGAAGGCGAGGTGGTCGCCGCGGCTGCCCGGGGCGGCGACCACGAACAGGAAGTCGCCCGCGTCGAGCGCGTCCGGGTAGTGCCGGCGCAGCAGGCCGGGGTTCTGGGCGAAGCCGCCGCTGGCGACGACTACGGCGCGGGCCCGTACCTCGATGCCGTCGGCCACGACCCCGGTGACCCGGCCGTCCTCGTACAGCAGGGAGGTGACGCGAGTGTGCAGAACGGCCTCGACACGGCGGGCCTTGCGCGCCCGGTCGAGGACCTGGACCAGGCCGTAGCCCTGGTCGCGGGGCACATGGCCGCGCCACACGTCCTCCACGCCCGCGCGGCAGAGCCCCGGTGTGTGGGCGTCGCCGGAGCGCACGGCTGGCACGTCCAGGCCGAGACCGATCATCCACTCCAGCGTCGGGCCGGCCGCGGCGCAGAAGGCACGCACCAGGCCGGGTTTGAGCTGCCACTGGTTGAGGTCCATGTAGTGCTGGAAGTGGCGCTCGGCGCTGTCGTCGACGCCGAGGGCGCGCTGCACGCTGGTGCCGGCGGCGGTGATCAGGCCGGCGGACAGCTGTGTCGAGCCGCCCAGTTCCCCTTCCGACTCGAACAGCAGGACCGTGGCGCCCCGTTCGGCGGCGCTCACCGCGGCGGCGAGACCTGCGCCGCCGCCGCCCACCACGATGACGTCGAGGTCGTCGAGGTCGGTCATCACAAGGCTCCTTCCGCGTCGGCGAGGATGCGGTGGTACAGCCCGTTGGACACCAGACCTCCGTCGAGGGTGACCTCGCTGCCGGTCATGTACGCGCTGCGGTCGGACAGCAGGAACAGCACGGCGTCGGTGATCTCGGCGGGCTCGGCCGGCCGCCCGGCCGGGATGCTGCGCCGTGCCGAGGCCACGAAGGCGTCCGAGCCGGCCAGCAGCCCGGTGGCCACCAGGCCCGGATGCAGCGAGTTCACCCGGATGTTCCAGGCGGCCAGCTCCCCGGCGGCCGACTTCGACAGGCCCGTCAGCCCCCATTTGCTCGCGGCGTACGAGGGCGAGAAGTAGCCGATGAGGCCGGAGATCGAGGAGATGTTGACGATCGCGCCGCCTCCGCCGTCCCGCATCAGCGGGGCCACCGCCTGCATGCCGTGGAAGGCCCCGGAGAGGTTGACCCTGAGCACCCGGTCCCACACCTCTTCGGTGGTGTCCATGAACCGCAGCCGCCGGGAGATGCCGGCGTTGTTCACCAGACCGTCCAGCCGGCCGTCCGCGGCACGGACGGCTTCGACCACCTCGCGCCAGCCGGCCGAGTCGGTGACGTCCAGGGGGTGGGCGGTGGCCCGGCCGCCGGCCTCGGTGATCTCCCGGGCGACGGGGGCGCAGTCGGCCACGTCGGCGAGGTGCACATGGCTGCCGCGGCGGGCCAGCGCCCGGGCGTGCTCGGCGCCCATGCCCGCGGCGGCGCCCGTGACGAGGACCACCGACGGGTAGCGCACCGGTTCGGCGTACGCGGGATACGCGGGATACGCCGTGGACGCAGCCTCAGACATGGCGGGAACCGCCGTCCACCGCCAGGCTGTGCCCGGTGAGGTAACGGGCGCTGTCGGAGAGCAGGAACAGCAGGGCGCCGAGGACTTCCTGCGGGGATCCGAGGCGGTGCAGGGGCACGCTGTCCAGGGCGTGCCCGAGGGCGGCGGGGTCCTCCCGCACCCAGCGGGTCATCTCGGTGTCGATGTAGCCCGGGGCGATGGAGTTGACGCGCAGCCCGAGGTCGCCGAACTCGACGGCCAGGGACTCGGTGAGGTGGGCGACCGACGCCTTGGACGCGCAGTAGGCGGCACGGCCCTTGCGTACCCGGACCGCGGACACGGAGGACATGTTGACGATGGCGCCGCCCGGCCGCATGTGCCGGGCCGCGCTCTGCGAACCGAACAGCACGCCCTGGACGTTGACGCGCAGCACCGCGTCGATCTGCTCCGGCGGGATGTCCTGTGCGAAGGCGTGCGGGAAGATGCCCGCGTTGTTCACCCAGTGGTCCAGGCGGCCGAACTCGGTGGTGGCGAGCGCGGCCAGTTCCTCGTGGCCTGCCGGGTCGGTGACGTCGACCGCGGCGGGCACCACCCGGCCGCGCCCACCGCCCTCGGGCAGGACGTCGGCCTGTGCGTTGATCTCCTCGGCGGTGCGCTTCATCGCGTCGAGGTCGATGTCCGCGGCGATCACATCGACCCCGCGCAGCGCAAGGCCCTCGCTGAAGACGGCACCCATGCCGCGCGCGGCACCGGTCACGACGGCGGCCGTGCCCGCGAGTTCGGGGTAGTACGCGGTGGGCGGCCGGTGGTCGACCCGGCCGGGGCCCGAGCGGTGGGCCGCGGCGTCGTCGGCGTCGAGGGCGGTGGCCGGCGTGTCGATGGGGCTCATGCAGAAGGTTCCTTCGTCGTCGAAGTGCGGGTCGGGGCGGGGCCGCGATGGACCCGGCCGCCGTGTCCGGGACCGTGGCAAGGGTGGGTAAGGGCGGGGCCAGGGGGTGGCTCGCGGGCGCGGAGTACCGGCGGCTGCGGGTGTGCGGTGCGCCGGGGGCGGTGCGGGGGGCGTGCGGTGCGCGTGCACGTGCGGGCGCGGGTGTGGGTGTGGGTGTGGGGGCGTGCGGTGCGCGGTCGGGCGGGGTGTGCGCGTCGGGCGCCGGGAGCTTTGGAGGAGGCGCGGCCGTCCCCTGGGGATGCGCGTGCTGGGCGGCGGGTCAGCAGTCGTTGCCGGGTGCGGGCACGTCGGCGAGCGCCGGCGCGTCGTGGGGTACGGGCGTGCCGTCGAGGGCGGAGGTGCCGTCGGGACCGGTGCCGTCGAAGGGACCCGTGCCGTCGACGGGACCGGTGGCGTCGCCTGATGCGAGGGTGTCGCCGGGTTCGGGGGTGTCGTCGCGGTGTACTCGGCGGGACGCGACGCGCCAGACGTCGCCGTCCCGGACCACCCGGTCGGTGAGGGTGGTCAGCCGTTCGAGGCGCGGCGTCCCACCGCGCGGTGTCGCGACGATCTGCAGGTAGGCAAGGACCCGCAGCGTGTCCGCTCCGTCGCCTTCCACCACGAGGTTGGTGACGATGTGCCGCCGCACCAGGCCCGCCGCCGCCGCGGTGGCGGCGAACTCCCCGGCGAACGCGGTCAGCGCGGCGGTGCCCGTGACGGGCGCGGGGTAGCTCGGGGAGTCGAAGGTGGCGTCGGCGGTGAAGGTCGCGGCCCAGTCCGCGGCCCGGCCGCCGTCGATGAGGTGGCTCTGGCGGTGGTACAGCTGGTGGATCCCGGCGAGTACGGCGCTGTCGGGTCCGGCGGGTGCGCGCGGGGTCATACGGCGTCCCTTCGGCTCGGCTTCCCCGCACCGGCCGGCTGTCCCTGGCGGACGGGGCGGGGAAGTTGTCTGACCACTGACCGTGTGCGATAATCGCACGAGCAGTGCGATTAATGTGAGCGTAGGCACGTGGCTGAAACTCGTCAAGGGATGGATTCGTGAACCCCACAGCGCAGACCTGGGCGCCGCCCGAGATCGTCGTCGACTCGGGCATGTCGAAGACCCTCCACCACGGACTGTTGATCCTCCGGCTGCTGTCGGAGCATCCACGGGGCCTGACGATCACGGACGTCGCCGAGCGGATCGGCGTGCACCGCACCGTCGCCCACCGACTGGTGCGCACTCTGGAGGCGCACCAGCTGTGCCGCAGGGACGGGCAACGCCGGATCGTCCTGGGCACGGGCCTGGTCACCCTGGCCGAACCCGTCGAGCAGGACCTCAGGGCCCTCGCGCGCCCCGTGCTCGACGAACTCGCCGAGGCCACCCGCGCCACCGCCCACCTGCTGGTGCGCGAAGGCACCCAGGACATGCGGGCGCTGATGGTGGTCGAACCACGGGGCGCCCTGGTGCACGTGTCGTTCCGCCCCGGTCAGACCCACTCGATCCAGCAGGGCTCGGGCGGCCTCGCCCTGCTGGCCGACGGCCCGTACCGGGACGGCGAACGCCCCGAGGTCACCGAAGCGCGCGCGAAGGGGTACGCGGTCACCATGGGGGAGGTCATTCCGGCCGTGATCGGGGTGTCCGCCGCCGTACCCAGCCATCGGGGCGAGGCCACCACCAGCATCGGCGTCTCGGTCTTCGAACCGGAGGGGATCGACCGCCTGGGCCGTACGGTGGTGGAGGCAGCGAAGCGCCTCGGAAACCTGCTGACCTGAACCGCGACCCGTCCCTCCCGGCCGCGTGATGAGAGGGCAGGGCCGTGGGGCAGATCATGGACGCGGCCCGGCGGGCAGGCGGTCCGCTGCGGCACTCGTCCGGCGATGCGCCGGAACCTGCTGCGGGCGCCGACACCGGCGTAGCAGGCGGTCGTTTCCGGTCCTGCCGGGCGCCCCGGCCGTGCCCGCGTCCTTGGCAGCGCGGCGACCGAAGCCGGCGTCGCTCGGGTCGTCGGCGAGGTGAAGGGCGTGCACGCTCGGAGCAGACTGTCCGAGTTCGGCCTCGTGGAAGGACGACCATGGTGACCACGGACCACCAGGACTGCGCGGTGATCGCCCCGGCGGGCGCGCCCCCCGGCCTGCTTGAGGAGTTCTGGCGCTACGACCGGGCGCTGCTCGCCGACGACCGGGCCACCCTCGACGCGCTGTTCCCGCCCGGCCCGCACACCCTGCGCCCGGACGGCCGCGGGCCGCTCGCCGGGCACGAGGCGAGCGGCCCGTTGCGTGCGACCCACGGCCGGGTGCCCACGCGGCGGGTCGTGGAGCTGCACATACGACCGCTCGGCGCGGACGCCGCCCTGGTGATGGCGCGGACCCGCGACGGGGACGCCGACGGGTCGCAGACGCAGATGTGGCAGCGCGGCACGGCGGGCCGTTGGCTGATCGCCGCGCAGGTCACCCTGCCGGCGGCGCCGTCCTGCGCCACGACACCGCACTCCCCCACCGAGGCGCCACCCTCCCCCAGCACGACGCCGCCCTCCCCCAGCGAGACGCCATCCTCCTCCGCCGAGACGCCGCCCTTCTCCAGCAAGGCGTCGGCCTCCCCCGGCAAGACACCGCATTCCTCCGGCAAGGCGTCGGCCGACTGCGCTCCCTTCGACCGGACGGTCTGGCGGGCCGTCGGCGATCCGCTGGTGGCCGCCCGGGCCTCGGGCCCGCTCGACGGTGTCGGCATCGCGGTCAAGGACCTGTTCGCGGTCGCCGGACAGCCGATCGGGGCCGGGGTCGCGGCCTGGCTCGCCGAGCAGCGGCCGCAGACGGACACGGCACCCGTGCTTGCGGAACTGCTCGACGCGGGCGCGCACATCGTCGGCATCGCTCGAACGGACGAGTTCGCCTACAGTCTGACGGGGGCCAACGCGCACTACGGGACGCCGCCGAACCCGGCCGCTCCCGATCGTGTCAGCGGCGGCTCGACCGGCGGTCCCGCCGCCGCGGTGGCGCTGGGCCAGGCCGCCGTGGGCCTCGGCACCGACACCGCCGGGTCGATCCGGATCCCCGCCTCCTACCAGGGGCTTGTGGGGGTGCGCAGCACACACGGTTCGATCGACAGGGACGGTGTGCTGCCGCTCGCCCGGTCCTTCGACGCCATCGGCTGGCTGACCAAGGACGTGGCCGCCGCCACCGCGATCGCCCGTGTGCTGCTGGGCGGCCCCGACGGGACCAGCGTGGCGGCCGACCGCACCCTGCGGCTGCCGACCGTGGAGGCCATGGCGGCACCCGAGGTGGTGGGGGCGTTCTCCGCCGCCGTCGAACGGGCGGCCGCCGCGGGCCTGCTGCCGCCGGTGCACGGCGTCGACCTGCCGCACGCACAGCTCGAACGCTGGGTCGAGGCGTTCCGCACGGTCCAGGCGTGGGAGGCGTGGCAGGCCCACGGCCGCTGGCTGACCGCACACCCGGAGGCGCTGGGACCCGACGTGGCCGGCCGGTTCGCCCAGGCGTCCCGGGTGAGCGAGGACGAGGCGGCGCGCGCCCTGGCCGTGACGGCCGAGGCGGCCGGACGGCTCACCGAGTTGCTGTCCGGCGCCGTGCTCGCCCTCCCCACCGCGCCCGGCCCGGCGCCGTCACGGACCGCGACCGGGGATCAGTTCGAGACCGCGCGGGCGGCGACCCTCCGAATGACCTGTCTCGCCGGGCTGGCGGGTGCGCCCGCGGTGTCGCTGCCCCTGCTGCGGTCCGCCGACGGCCTGCCGGTCGGGCTGTGCCTGGTCGGCGCGCCGGGCTCCGACCTCGATCTGCTCGCCCTCGCCGCCGGCCTGGAGACCTCCCCACGACCGGCCTGACCACCACCGGCGCCCTGCTGGGCGCCCCGAGGGCACCGACGCCGGCCGACCGGGAGCGTGCCCAGCGGGGCCTCGGGTCCGCCTCGTCGAGGGCAGAGGTGGACTCGACGAGCGCGGCCGAATCCCGGACGGGCAGGAGGGAGTTGTGTTTCTCGGCGCGCGCCGAGGACGGGATCAGGCGTCGGCGAGCAGCGGGTCGTACGGCGTCGAGCGCCGGCGGCCCGACATGAACGACAGGAAGTCCTTGACGAACGCGACCCGGCCGTACGTTCCCTCGCCACCGTCCGTGTCGCGGCGGAACGCGGTGCGGAACAGGGCACGGTACTCGTCGGCGTCGATGCGCCCGTCGCCGTCCTTGTCGGTGACGTCGAAAAGGACCTCGGCGACCCTGATCAGCGCGGGTCCGGCCAGGGAGGGGACGGCCACGGCGTACTCCCGCGCGCTGACCCGTCCGTCGCCGTCCGCGTCGAGGGCCGACTGGAGTTCCCGCCACCAGTCGGCGTAGGCGTGGTAGAGCCTGGTCTCCGCGGGCTCGTCCAGGTCGAGACGGCCGGCCAGTTCCCGGGCCATGGCGGCGAGGTCGGGCCAGTCCACATAACCGTCGCCGGTCTGGTCCAGCACGGTCCGGAAGAACTCCTCCGCGCCGCGCCGTACGCCGGTCTCCCCCGCAGGATCCGGCGGCGGCGCGGGCAGCGGGCTGATGAGCCGGATCAGGGCCCCGGCCCGCCTGACCCGATCGTGCAGCGCGGTGATCGTCCTCGCCCGTGGGTCGTCGCTGTCGGGCGACAGGGCCAGCAGGTCGGCGATGCCCTCGGCCCGGAGCCGGCCGCCGGGCAGGAAGCGGGCCAGGCCGGCGGCCAGGTAGGCGCCCTGCATCAGGGTCTGGGCACCGGGGACCTCGGGCAGCCCGGCGCGCCGCCGGAAGGGTTCCGGGAGGGAGGCCACGGTGATCGCTCCGACGACGGGTCCGGCGAGGGTGCGGCCCGCGGCCCACAGCGTGGGCAGACCGTTCAGCAGGGGCGGCGCCGGCAGATGGTCGAAGAGCTTGTAGAGGATGATGCGCATCGCCTCCGTGTTCTCCAGTTCCTCCTCGACCACGCGGTCGAAGTACGGCCAGAACTCGTGGAGGGTGTGCGGCAGATGGCCGGGTTCGTCTCCCAAGGTGGCGAGGAACGCCTGGAATTCGGCGTACAGCCGCTCCATGACCCTCTGTTCGAGGGGCTGTCCGCTCAGCCGGCACATGGTGACGGCGCTGTCGAACAGGGTCGCCACCACCCAGGCGCGCACCCCGGGGTCCAGCGCGTCGTACGGCCGGTGCCGTGCGTCGGTGCCGCTCAGCCGTGCGTGCAGGCGATTGAGCCGCGCCGCCTCCCGGTGCCGGGTGTGATCGTCGGCGCCGAACATGCGGTGCAGGCTCACGAGGGTGTTGCGCAGCCGTCGCCAAGGGTGGGCCACGAACGTCGAGTTGTCGATCAGGGCCGCGCCGATCTGCGGGTGGGCGGCCTCCAGTACGGTCGCCCGGATCATGGCCAGTGCCCAGCGCGGGTCGTCGCGCATGTCATGGAACTGGGAGCCGGGGCCGAACACGGGCCCGGTGTCCGGCTCGTCGGCGGGCCGTCGTGGATCGCCGCCGGAGCCCGTGCCGGAGCCGGTGTCGGTGTCGGCGCGCTCGGGGTGGCCGGAATCGGTGTGGGTCACGATCGGGGCTCTCCGTTCGAGGTCGGCATCACACCGCCGAAGCGGCGATCGCGTTGCTGATAGGTGTGCAGGCACTCCAGGAAGTGCGGGGCGCGGAAGTCGGGCCAGAGCACCGGCGGGAAGACCCACTCGGCGTAGGCGACCTGCCAGAGCATGAAGTTGGAGATGCGCTGTTCCCCGGAGGTCCGGATGACGAGGTCCACGTCGGGTGTGTCGGGGAAGGGCAGATGGGCGGCGAAGTGCTGCTCGGTCACGGCGTCGGCCGGCACTCCGCTGCGGATCAGCGACCGTGCCGCTTCGACGATGTCCCTGCGCCCGCCGTGGTCGAACGCGACGGTCAGCGTCATACGCCGGTTCTTGCCGGTCAGTGTCGTCAGGTCGGCGAAGTCCCGGGCCAGTGCGGCGGGGATGCGTGGGTCCGCGACGCCGAGGAACCGGCAGCGGATCCCGCGCGCGTGCAGCAGCGCGGCGTGTTTGCGCACCACGCGGCGCACCGTCCGCATGAGGAAGTCGACTTCGGTGCTCGGCCGGCGCCAGTTCTCGGTGGAGAACGCGTACAGGCTCAGCCATTCGACGCCGGCCGACCGCGCCGCCTCGATGACGTCGATCACCGTGGTCTCGGCGGCGCGGTGGCCCGCCGTACGCGGCAGGGAACGCCGCGCCGCCCAGCGGCCGTTCCCGTCCATCACGCAGGCGACATGCCGTGGCGTGCGCCGCCGGCCGTCGCCGTCCGCGCGCCGCGGAGCGGGTTCGTGTGAAGGGGCGGAGCCGCCCATGGTCTGCCGAACCGTCATGCCGACCCCCCAGCCCGCCCGTGCCGCCGTTCTCCCCCGCGCGGTGCGCGGCGCCCCGCCCCGCGAGCCGCCCGCCTCCCGCAGCAGAGTGTCAGCACGGGGCTCCTCGGCGGGCCGCACGCGGCACGGATTCACCCGGGGAACTCGCGTCCGATCCGGCGGTTGCCGCACCGGCCCGCCGGCCCGGTCAGCGGATGCCGGACGCCCCGCCTTCCGACCGCGGTCGAGGGCGTCCGGGGCACGGCCGACCCCACGGCGCACCGCCGAGGCGACGGCCGCGCCGAGCCGGACGCACCCGGCTCACCCGTGCCTGGTCAGCGTCGTCCCGCCTCGCGGAAGAACTCGGTGATGTCGTCGGCGAGCAGCGCGGGTTCCTCGTGGGCGGCGAAGTGGCCGCCGCGTGGCATCCGGGTGTAGCGGACCAGGTGGTAGCCGCGCTCCACCCAGGAACGCGGCGGCCGGCTGAGGTCGTGCGGGAACACGGCGATCGCGGTCGGCACCTCGACACGCTGCCACGCGTACCGGTATTCGAAGTACGGGCGCAGCGACGTGGCGATGGTGCCGGTGTGCCAGTACAGGCTCACCTGGGTGAGCACCTCGTCGTCGGTGAAGCGGGCGGAGAGGTCGCCGTCGCAGTCGCTCCAGGCGCGGTACTTCTCCGCGATCCACGCCAGCAGCCCGACCGGTGAGTCGGCCAGCCCGTACGCGAGCGTCACCGGCCGTGTGGACTGCTGGTGCTGGTAGCCGCCCTCGTCACGCTCCCAGCGTGCGACCTCGGCGAGATGGCGCCGCTCGTCGGGCGCCAGGTCCTCCTCGGGCACGGCGGGCGGGCCGGCCGCGGCGAGCACATGGATGCCGGTGAGCGATCGCGGGTAGGCCCGGGCCAGCCGGGTCGTCACACCGGCGCCGAGGTCACCGCCGTGTGCGCCGAACCGCCGGTATCCGAGCACGTCCCGCATCAACGTGTGCCACAGGTCGTGTGTCTGCGCGCCGTCCGTCCGCTGTGCGGAGAAGGCGAAGCCCGGCAGCGAGGGCACCACGACGTCGAACGAGTCCGCGGGGTCGCCGCCGTAGCGGCTCGGACGCGCCAGCCGGTCGGCCAGTCGCGTGAGTTCGAGGAACGTGCTGGGCCAGCCGTGGGTCAGCACGATCGGGAACGGGTCGTCGCCCTCACCGCGCAGATGCAGGAAGTGGACCTGCGTGCCGCCGATCGGCACGGTGAAGTGGGGCAGGCGGTTGATCGCCGCCTCCTGCGCGCGCCAGTCGAACCCGTCCGCCCAGTGCGCGGCGAGCCGTCTGATGGTCGTCGGCTCGGCACCGGCCGACCAGCCCGGCGCCGGGATCGGCGTGGGCCAGCGGGTCGTCGCCAGCCGGTGCCTCAGGTCCGCCAGCGACTCCTCTTCCACCCGCACGGTGAACGGGTGGGGTTTCATCGTCTCCATCGCGGCGCCGCCCTCACCTGTCGCTCGGCAACATCGGACCACCCCAGCAGCAAAACACCAGTGAACGCTAACAACGGTGTCGTGTCCTCGCAACACCGGCTTTGGCTTACAGTGGTGTCGTGAGCGGGCCGACAGCACACCTTCCCGACCTCCGCGTCGTGGTCGATTTCCTGAACACGCTCGACGAGCGGTCGTTCAGCCGGCACGGCGTGGCGCACGACGGCGGTGAGGCGCTGGACTCGCCGGGCGCGCTCTCCGCCTGGCTGGCGGACCATGCACTCGCCGGCCCACGCGCCCGGCTGGGCGAGCGCGATCTGGCCGCGGCCCTCGCGCTGCGCGCCGCCCTCCGTGCGGCCCTGATGCCCCGCGAGGGCCCGGCCGGCTCTGAGGTCGACGCGGTTCTCGCCGGTTTCCCGCTGCGGCTCACCCTCGCCGCGGACGGCACGCTCGGCCTCGGCCCGGCCACCGAAGGCCCTCATCCGGCCCTCGGCCGGCTCGCGGCGACGGTCGCCCTCGCGGTGGCCGACGGCCGGTGGCACCGGGTCCGGCTGTGTGCCGCCCCCGACTGCCGCTGGGCCTTCCACGACACCTCCCGCGGGGGCGCCGGCCGATGGTGTTCCATGGCCGCCTGCGGCAACCGGCTCAAGACCCGCGCCTACCGCGAACGACGGCACCACACCGCACCGGCCGAGTGACACCGCCCGCCCGGGTCGTCGCAACGCGTGCGCCTTTCACAATCCGGCCGACCGCTGCCCGTACGCGAGCCGCGACGCGGACTCCGGGCGGCGGCGCCCGCTCCAACGCCTCGCCCAGCAGGGTACGTTCGGGCTCATCGGTCGAACGCCCCCCGATGCCTCCGCCGTCCCGCTCATCCGTCGCCCCGCACAACAAGGGACGGGCCCGCACCGATCGTGCGCCTCCGGGTCATTGGCTACCGTGTCCCTTGTGCTTGTCCCCGTGCCCGTCCCTGTATCTGTCCCCGTACCTGTCCTGTCCGTGTTCCGGTCGCCTGCCTGCCGGGGGAAGGATTGCCACGCACGGTGAGATGCGCTGAGCCAGCACCGCAGCGGGCGGCGCGCCGCGGGCCGGGCGCGCCGGCCGGCACGGCCGCCCGGGGTGACCGCGGTGTTCGGTAGTTCGCCCCTGCGGGTGCCGGTGGGGCACGACGCCTCCCGGTGGCGCACCTTCCACAGCGAGCGGACGCTGGTGGTCGCCGCGCGCACCGTCACATCGACGGTACGGGTCCTGGAGGCGCTGCCCGCCGTACTGAACGGCGACGAGCGGGTGGCGGTGGTGTTCGCCCACGACCCCACCTCGGCCTTCAACGCCGGGGTCCTCACACTGCTCCACGAGGCCGGGTGCCGGGTCATGCCCTGGGAGCAGCTGACGGAGATCGCGCCGGACCTCATCATGACGGCGAGCGAGAACATCGCGGTGCCGGAGGGCGACTGCCCGGTGCTGGTGCTGCCGCACGGCGTGGGCTTCCAGAAACACGTGCCGGACTCCCGCAGCACCGGGGAGCGGCTGTCCGGCGTCGTGCCCGACGCCCTGCTGGAGGCGGGTCGCGCCTGGCTGGCCGTCTCGCACCCGGACCAGGAGCGGCAGTTGCTCGCGGCGCATCCCAAGACGGCCGGGCGCACGGTGCTCGTCGGTGATCCGTGCCTGGACGAGTTGGTGGTCAGCCGGTCACGGCGCGCGGTCCACCGGGCGGCCCTGGGGCTCACGGCACAGCACCGTCTGGTGCTGGTCAGTTCGACATGGGGGCCGACCTCGCTGCTGGGTGGACAGCCGGGGCTGCCCGCCCGGCTGCTGGCGCAGCTGCCCTGGGACGAGTACCGCGTCGCGGCGGTGGTGCACCCCAACGTGTGGGCCGCGCACGGCGCCTGGCAACTGCGCACCGTACTCGGCGACGCCCTGCCCGCCGGGCTGATGCTGGTGCCCCCGGTGCATGCGTGGCGGTCCGCCCTGGTCGCGGCCGACGTGGTGATCGGCGACCACGGGTCGGTCACCCTGTACGGGGCCGCGGCGGGCCTGCCGGTGCTGCTCGGCGCCTTCGGCCGGGACTCGGTTCCGGGGACCGCCGCCGCCGATCTGGCGGCCCGCGCGCCCCGCCTCGACGCGGCGGGCGATCTGCGCGGCCAGATCGAGGACGCGCTGCGCTCCCACTCGTCGCTCAGCTACGCCGAGGTGACGGAGCGGGCCTTCGCCGCGCGCGGGCAGGCCCTTGCCCGGCTGTGTACGGTCCTCTATCGGCTGCTGCGGCTCACCGAACCCGAAGCGGCCGCTCCGTCGGTGCGGTCCGTGCCGGTGGCCGACCGTCCGGGCGCCGAGGTCACCTCCTGGCTGGTGACCACGGCGCTGACGGCCGACGACGGGGAGCCGGTGGTCGGGGTACGCCGCTTTCCGGCCGCGGTGGGCACCCGGCCGGAGCCCGCCGAGACGCTGACGCGCTTCACGCATCTGGCGTGCGCGGACGACGAGCGTGACGGGCGGCTCGCGGAAAGCGCCTCGGTGGTGGTGTCCCGGCGACCCGCCGACCGCGCCGTCGAGGCGGTGCGCTGGATCGGGGAGACCCTGGCGCGGCTGCCGGGAAGCCTGCTGGCCGCCGTGCCCGTGCGCGGGGGCGGTGCCCTGGTCGGGCTGCGGGACGGCCGGATGGTGGAGGCCGTGGTGACGGGACCGCCCCTGGACGCCGGGCTGCCCGCCGCGGTCGTCTATACCTGTCTGCGCGGTGGAGTGGACGTGGACGGCGCGGTGGTGACGATGCGCGTCGGCGACCGGGGGCGGGAGGAGGACGTCGCGCTGCGGCTGCGCCCCGTACGCCCCGAGTGAACCGCGGACCGCTGCCGCCCCGACGCCTCCCGCACCGCCCGCGCCGGTCCGGTACGGATCCCCGCGCCCCGGTGCCTCCTGCACCACCCGCGCACGCCCGGTATCGGCCCCGCACCCCGGCACCCCCTGCACCACCCACACGCGCCCAGTACCAGCCCCCGCCCGCCGGCGCCCCCGCACCACCCGCGCACGCCCAGTACCGGCCCCGCACACCGGCACCCCTGCACCACCCACACGCGCCCACTACCAGCTCACGCCCGCCGGCGCCCCCGCACCACCCCCGCACGCCCAGTACCAGCCCCCGCACACCGGCGCCGCCACACCGCCCGCGACGTCGGCGTTCCGGTGGCCTCGGCAGGTGGTCCTCGGTCGGCTCAGCTCTCGGCGTCGAGGGCGTTCAGCCTCCGCCGCAGTTCTTCCGCCTCGGGGCTGCCGTTCGCGGTGTGAATGGCGAGGGCGCGGCTGAGCCACCGGCGTACGTCGGCGGTGCGCCCCAGCGGCTGGACGAGGTCGGCGAGCCGGCCGAGGGCCTGGGCCTCGTAGTGGCCGGCCCGCTGTCGGCGCAGTTCGTCGGCGGCCTCGCTCAGGGCGGCGACGGCCGCTTCGGTGTCACCCAGGTGGGCGTGGACCGTACCGATGGCGGCCGTCACGCGGGCGGCCATCCGCGGATCGGGTTCGCTGCCCGACAGCAGGTCCTCGCGCGCCTTGGCCAGGGTCGCCAGGGCCTGGACATGGTCGCCTCGGGTTTCCTGCGCGCAGCCGAGGAAGTAGGCCGCGATGGCGGCACCGCGGGGTTCCGCGGCGCGGATGTTGAGGTCCAGTGAGCGCCGGTACGCCTCGACCGCCCGGTCCGGTTCGGCCACGTCCAGATACCGGCCGAGGAACTCCTGGACCGAGGCCCGGAGCACGAGATTGCCGGTCACCTCGGCACGGGCGACGGCGGTTTCCAGTTCGGTGTGTGCCGCGGCGTACTCGCCGAGGTCCATCAGCGGCCGGGACAGCAGGCTGCGCAGCCGTGCCTCGGCGGCCGCCGCCTGTTCCACCTGCGCCGCCGTGGTGGCACTCGCCCCGGCGGCGGTGGCCGCGGCGACGCCGAGTTCCAGTGATTCTTTCCAGGCGCCCAGGTAGCGGCGGTGCAGGAACAGCACGGTGAACGCCTCGGCCAGCGGCCACACGAGATCGTGCAGCCGGTGCCGGGCGGCCTCCCGCAGCACCGCGAGGATCATGGTGCGCTCGGCGTCCAGCCACTCCAGGGGATCGGGTCCACCGGGCGCGGTGAACGGGTCGACGGCCTGCTCCAGCAGCGGCGACAGCGCTGCGATGCGCAGCCGGTCGCGTTTCACGGCCCGGTCCGCGAACGCGGTCACGGCCAGATAGTGGGTGGCCGCCCGTCGCACCACCGCTCTCTGCTCGGCGGCGGTCTCCTGCTGCGCGGCCTGCTCCCGGGCGTGCAGGCGGACCAGGTCGGGCATCCGGTGGCGGCCGTCGGGCGTGGTCTCCACCAGGTGGGCGGCGGCGAGCACGCGCAGCAGCCGCTGGGCGCCCGCCAGATCGGTGCCGGCGGCGGCCGCGGCGACGGCGGCGTCGACGGGACCGGCGGGCAGCAGGCCCAGCAGCCGGTACAGCCGCGCCGCGTCGGGTGCCAGCAGACGGTACGACGGCCCGAGCGCCGCGGACATGGAAAGCTCCTCCCCCTCCAGGGACAGCCCGGCGAGCCGGCCGGTCTCGTCGTCCAGTTCCGCGGCCAGCGTGGCGATGGTCGTGCCGTCGTCGCCCAACAGGCGGGCGGCCACGATCCGCAGGGCCACCGGCAGGCCGGAACACAGCTGGACCAGGCGCGCGGCGGCCTCCGGCTCGCCGTCGACGGCGTCCCGGCCGCACAGGTCCGCAAGCAGCGCGAGCCCGCCGTGGGTGTCGAGCGGCCGCACGTCGATCATCCGGGCTCCGTCCAGGGCGAGTTCCCCCAGGCGGCGGTGGCTGGTGACCAGCACCGCGCTGCCGGGTCCCTTGGGGATGAACGGACGGACCTGCGCCGGCTGGTCGACTCCGTCCAGCACCACGAGCAGGCGTTGACCCGCGGAGCGCGAGCGCAGCAGGTTGGTCCGTTCCGCCAGGGACGCGGGCATGAACTCGTCGGTGACGTGCAGTCCGCGCAGCACCATGGCCATGGCCTCGGAGACGTCCCCGCCCGGCGCGCCGGAGGCCGCCGCCTCGTCCTTCAGCGGTGCGAAGTCCACGTAGAGCTGGCCGTCGGGGAAGCGCGCGTGTTCCTTGTGTGCCCACCAGCGGGCCAGCGCGGACTTCCCGATGCCGGACAGGCCGTGCACCACGCCCAGCGCCACGGGCTGCCGCGGTCCGTCCCCCCGGACAACCAACGCCTCGTCGAGCCGGGCTAGTTCGGCCGTACGGTTGATGAACCGGGCGGTCACCGCGGGCACTTGATCGGGTTTGATCCGCCCGCCGTTCCCGGCGGGCGCCTGGACGTGGAAGGTGACGCCGCCGTAGATGGCGGAGCCCTGGAAGGCGGGGCCGTGATGGGTGCCGGCGAAGAGCGAGCCGACCACGGTGCCGGGCGGCGCCAGCTCCGTCAGCAGCCGCAGCAGTTCCTCGCCGCGGTCCGGATCGGTGGTCAGGATGTCGAGGATGCGGGCCTGCCAGTCGCCGCGCAGCCGGTCCTCGGCCTCGTCGTCGTGGGTGGAGCGCGCCGTCGCCAGCGCCTGCTCGGTCCGCCGCAGTTCCGCTTCGGCGGAGTCGGTCGCGCCGCGTCGGCCCAGGAGCCGGGCCAGCCGCGTCTTCGCCTGCTCCCACGACTCCGACACCATCAGCCCGACCAGCGTGGTCGCCCCCGATGCCGCGAGCGCCGCCAACTCGGCTTCCACCACTCCCCCTTCATCGTGCGGCGCCGCAACGGGCCCGTCGGCATCCACCGTAAGGAGATCATGCACCGTTGGACAGCCCGGCACGCACAAAGCGCCACGCCCGCCGCATCCGGGCTCCGCCGAGGGCGCACCGCCGGGCCACCGCTGCCGGGGACGCCACGGCTCACCGTACGACCCCGGCGACGGGTACGCGCCGGCTCCGGCCGTCGGCGAGGTCCCGGCCCGCTTCGGCGACGGCGGTGCGCTCGGCGTGGGAGAGGTCGCACAGCTGGGTGACGTGCATGTCACCCGGGCCAGCGGGGCGGAAGCGGACAGGTTGTGGCCGGTTCTTTGGGCACAATGGGCGGCATGCAGAAGACCTCGGCGCGGTTGTTGTCGCTGCTCTCGCTGCTCCAGGCCCGCCGGGACTGGCCTGGGCAGCTGCTGGCGGAGCGGCTTGAGGTCAGTGCGCGCACCGTGCGCCGCGACATCGACCGGCTGCGCGAGCTGGGCTATCCGATCGTGGCCGCCAAGGGGCCGGACGGGGGCTACCGGCTCGGGGCGGGCAGCCGGCTGCCGCCGCTGCTGTTCGACGACGACCAGGCCGTCGCCCTGGCCGTCGCGCTGCGGACCGCCGCCGCGACCGGCGCCGGGATCGAGGAGGCCGCGGCGCGGGCGCTGCACACCGTCCGGCAGGTCATGCCGGCCCGGTTGCGCCATCGCGTCGACGCCCTGGAGGTCACCGCGGTGGAGCGTGCGGGCGCCCGGCCGCATCCGCAGGTCGATCCGCAGGTGCTGGTGGCGCTCAGCGCCGCCGTCCGGGACCGCGAAGTGCTGCGCTTCGACTACTCCCCGGCCTACGTGCCGGAGGCGTCCGGCGCCGGACAGGCGGTGGCGCCGCCGCGCCGGGCGGAGCCGCATCACCTGGTGACCTGGGGTGCCCGCTGGTATCTGGTCGCCTGGGACCTGGACCGGGACGACTGGCGCACCTTCCGTGTCGACCGGATGGCGCCGCGTACCCCCACCGGGCCCCGTTTCACCCCGCGCGAGGTTCCCGGAGGTGATGTGGCCGCGTTCGTCGCCGGCCGGTTCCAGGGCTCCGACGGTTCCGGCGGCTGGCCGTGCCGCGGCGAGGTGATCCTCGACCTGCCCGCGTCCGTGGTGTCCGCCTACAGCCGCGACGGCATCGTCGAGGAACTGGGCCCCCACCGCTGCCGGCTCCTGCTGGGCGCCTGGTCATGGGTGGGACTGGCCACCAGCATCGGCAGATTCGACGCGGACATCCAGGTCATCGGCCCACCCGAGCTACGCGACGCCTTCACCCTCCTCTCCCACCGCTACGCCAACGCCACAACCACCCCACCCCCCTGACGACAGCAGCGCCCCGAAGGGGCGCGGAGAACCGCGCGCCCGGCCACCCACACCCCGCACACGACCGACCACACAACACCCCACCCCCGAACTCCCACCCACAACAACAGCGCCCCGAAGGGGCGCGGGGAACTGCGCGACCGGCCACCCACAACCCGCACAGGACCGACCGCATATCCCCGCCCCCAACGGATCGCTACCCCAGACCGATACGAACCGGCCCCCCGACAGCGGACACACCGCCAAGCACCCCGGAGGGCACGCGGAAGACCCGGCCGGGCGCGGCCGGCCAGGTGAGGGTGCGGCGGGCGAGGACCCGCCCGTCCTGCCGGACGGTCACCCGCGGGAAGCGGACGAATTCGTCGGTCCACAGCAGCAGCCGCCCCCGCGCGGGCGCCGGATCGCCGGGCCTGAGGATCTGCGGCGCGACCCAGCGGAACGGGGCGTCGGCGACCAGCCGGACCCCGTCGGCCGGGCGGGGGCGGCCGTTCAGATGGCCGATGACCTGCTCGGCGACATGCCGGCCGTCGAGGGCGGCGACATCGGCGGTGTCGACGGGGTGCAGCACATTGCCGGCGGCGAACACGCCGGGGCGGCTGGTGCGCAGCGCGGTGTCGGTGAGCGGGCCGAGGGTCCCCTCGTCGAGGGCGATACCGGCGGTGCGGGCGAGTTCGTGGTCGGGGATCCAGTCACCGGTGAAGACGACGGTGTCGCAGGCGACGGTGCGCCGCCTGCCGGTGTCGAGGTGTTCCAGTTCGACGGCCTCGCAGCGGCCCTTGCCGATGATGCGGGTGACCCGGCTGCGAGTGGCGACGGGCACCCGCAGCAGGCTGCGGCCGGCCGCGTTGAAGGCGGCGTAGGACTCGGCCTTCGGGTACTGGCTGATCATCAGGGCGGGGGTGCAGCCCGCTTCGCGCAGGGTGACGGCCGCGGACCAGCTGACGAGTTCGCCGCCGACGATGACGGCCCGTTCGCCGACGGGCTGGTGGTGGACGTGGACGAGGTTCTGCAGTTGGCCGGTGGTGTAGACGCCGTGCGGGCGGTCGCCGGGTACCCGCCGGGCGGTGCGCGGGCGTTCGCGGGCGCCGGTGGCCAGCACGACGGACCGCGGGCGGATCCGGTAGCGGCCGTCGGGGCTGGTGACGTCCACGGTGTGGTCGTCGGCCCAGCCGGTGACCATGGTGCGGGTGCGGATCTCCGCGCCGGCCCGGGTCGCCTGCCGTACGAGGTGGCGGGCGTAGGCGGGACCGGTCATCACGCGGCGCAGGTCGCGCAGCCCGTAGCCGGTGTGGTCGCTGTGCCGGGGGATGCCGCCGGCGGCCGGTTCCCGGTCGACGACGAGGACGTGGCCTGCGGCCCGGTCGGCGAGCGCGGTGGCGGCGGTCAGTCCTGCGGGTCCGCCGCCGATGACGAGGACGTCGGGGGTGATCAGGTGCGGCTCGGTCATCGGGGGTCCTTGTGCTGGCCGGCGCGGCCGTCGTGGGTGTGGTGCTGTGCGTGCAGCGCGGCGACGGCCGCGCCGCAGAAGAAGCCCTGGCAGCGGCCGTTCATGGCGCGGGTGCGCCGGCGCAGTCCCTCCAGGCTGCGGGCGGGCAGGGTGGCGTGGCAGGCGTCGCGGATCTCGCCTTCGGTGACCCGTTCGCAGAAGCAGACGATGGTGCCGTAGGCGGGGTCGCGGGCGATGAGGTCGGCGTCCTGGTAGGGGCGTGGGGATGCCTCGCCGATGTTCGGCATCCGCGGCGGGTCGGGCAGGTCGCCGCGGGTGCGCAGGGTCAGCCCGGCCGTTTCGAGGAGGGTGCGGGCGTGTTCGGCGATGGCGATGCCGGCGGTCAGGCCGGTGGAGCGGATGCCGCCGACGAGGAGGTAGCGCTGTTCGGGTGTGGCCTCGATGAGGTAGTCGGGGTGGTCGATCGCGGCGCGCAGCCCCGCGTAGCTCGCGGTGACCTCCTCGGCCAGCAGCCGTGGCATGAGGCGTTCGCCCTTGCTGAGCAGGAAGTCGAAGCCGTCTTCGGAGGTGGCGGTGTCGGTGCGGTCGGTGAGGTCTTCGGCGGTGGGGCCGAGCATGACGTTGCCGTAGATGGTCGGGGAGATCAGGACGCCCTTGCCGCGGGAGGTGGGCACCGGCAGGACGATCTTGTCGACCATGGGCCGGGTGAGCTTGTCGAAGACGAACAGTTCGCCGCGGCGGGGTGTGACGGTGAAACGGTCGTGGCCGAAGAGCCGGTCGATGTGGTCGGCGCCGAGTCCGGCGGCGTTGACGACCCAGCGGGTCCGTACGTCGCCTGCCGCGGTGTGCAGGACGGTCGTCCGGTCGTCCTGGTCGACGCCGGTCACGGCGTGGTCGAGCAGGATGGTGGTGCCGCGTTGCCGGGCGTCGGTGGCCAGGGCGAGGTTGGTGGTCCAGGTGCAGATGATGGATTCGTCGGGGACGGTCAGTCCGCCGAGCACGCCCTCGCCGAGGTCGGGAAGGGCGCGGTAGACCTCGTCGGCGTCGATGATGCGGCAGTGCTCGTAGCCGTTGGCCTCGGCCTTCTCCTTCAGCGCGGGCAGCGCGGCCAGTTCCTCGTCGTTCCAGGCCACCAGGACGGCGCCGGTGTGTTCGACGGGGATGCCGGTGGCCTTGGCGTAGGCGCTGAGCAGCTGGTAGCCGCGGGCCACCAGCCGGGATTCGAGTGTGCCGGGTTTCGCGTCGAATCCGGTGTGCAGGATCGCGGTGTTGGCCTTGCTGGTTCCGTCGCCCACGTCGTCGCGGGCTTCGAGCAGTGCGACGGAGATGTCGCAGCCGGACAGTTCGCGTGCGATCGCCGCGCCGACGATTCCTCCGCCGATCACCGCGACGTCGAAGACGCCGTCGTGGGGACGGTGGGGGGTGGCGGTCATGAGTGGTCTCCCTTGGCGGCGCAGGCCGTCGCGGCCTGCGCCCATGTGGTACGGAACTCCTCGGCCCGGTCGGCGGACCAGCGGGGTTCGTAGACGGTGGTCGGCCGCCAGTCGCCGACGGCCTCCTTGAGGGTGAGCGCGGGGTCGAGGGCGCAGCGGGCGAGGGCCGCGGCGCCCAGTGGGGTGGCGTGCGCGTGGGGGTAGATGTCGACGGGGATCTGGGCGATGTCGGCCTGGGCCTGCATCAGGGCGGCCGAGTTGGTCAGTCCGCCGTCCGCGCGCAGCCGGGTCAGGGGCCGGCCCAGGTCGTCCGCGACCAGGGTGCCCAGCGCGGCGACCTGGGCGGCGATGCCCTGGAGCACGGCGAGGACGAGGTGTTCACGGCGGGTGGCCAGGGTCATGCCGGTGAAGGACGCGGTGGCCTGCGGCGCCCACCAGGGGGCGGCGAGTCCGGCGAAGGCGGGCACGCACAGGACGCCGTCCGTGTCGGCGGCGACCAGTGAGTCCAGGTCGGTGGCCGCGTCGACCAGGCCGAGGTCCTGAAGCCAGCGCACCGCGGAGGCGACGGTGTAGACCTGTCCGTCCACGCAGTACGGGGTCTGTCCGGCCGCCTGCCAGGCCACCGACGTGGTCAGGCCCGCGCTGGAACGCACCGGGTTCAGGCCGGTGTTGGCGAGCAGGAACGCGCCGGTGCCGTAGGTGCACTTGGCGGTGCCCGGCTCCAGACAGCCCTCGGCGACCAGGGCGGCCTGCTGGTCGACGATCAGTCCGGCCACCGGCACCTCGGGGCCGAAGGCACCGGTGGTGCCGACGATCTCGTCGCAGGCGGCGATGCGTGGCAGCCGCTCCGCGCCGAGCCCGAACAGGTCGGCGAGCCGTGGGTCCCAGGCGGCGGTGTCAAGGTCGAGCAGGAGCGAGCGGCTGGCGGTGGTGGCGTCGGTGACGAACTCCCCGGTGAGCCGGTGCACCAGCCAGGTGTCGGTGGTGGTCACCACGCCGTCGCGGGTGAGGTTGCGGCGCAGCCAGGCCATCTTGGGCGCGGAGAAGTACGGGTCGAGGACGAGGCCGGTGCGCCGGGCGATGTCCGTGGCGTGGTCGGCGAGTTCGGCGCAGATGCCTTCGGCGCGCCGGTCCTGCCACACGATCGCCTGGGTCAGGGGCGCTCCGGTGGCCGGGTCCCAGGCGAGGACCGTCTCGCCCTGGTTGGCGAGGGCGACGCCGTCGATGGGCCGGCCGGCCTCCCGCACCGCGCGGCGGCCCGCGTCGAGGACGGAGTCGAGGAGTTCCCCGGGGTCCTGTTCGACGCCGCCGCCCGGCAGATAGCGGGGGCGGATGGTCTCCTCGGCGATGGCTACGGTGCCGTCCGCGTCGTCGACGACGATGGCCTTCGTACCCGAGGTGCCCTGGTCGATGGCGAGGATCGCGGTCATCGTGCGTCGCCTCCGGCCGTGGTGTGCGCGGGATTCGGCCCGGTGTCGGCGGCGTCGAGCGCCCGGTCGACGTCGGCCATGTCGGGCATGGTCAGGCCGTCGCGTCCGCGCCGGACGAGCAGACCGGTGAAGTAGAGGGCGCCGATCGCGAACAGGACCAGTACATAGGTCCAGGGGGCGCGGAAGGAGGCGTCGCGGAAGATCAACAGCTCGTACACCAGCCAGACGCCGGCGACGACCAGGACCGGGATCTCCCAGCGGCCCAGGGAGAAGCCCTGGGAGTCGGGCAGCGAGCGCCGCTTGGCCGCGTACATGGCGACGGTGCCGGCGTAGATCAGGGCGGGCAGCAGGGTGCCGGCGGAGAACAGCTGGAACAGCGCGTCGGTGGAGCGGGAGAAGACCGCGAGGATGATCTGTGCGATCAGCATCATGAACACGGAGGCGTTCAGCGGGGTCGCCGTGCGCCGGTCGATCCGCTTCAGCAGCTGCCAGCCGGGGAAGCGCTCGTCGCGTGACATGGCGTACACCAGGCGGGTGCCGCTCAGGGTGATCACCAGGCCGCAGGAGAAGATCGAGACGACGACCAGGACCAGCAGGATCTTGCCGACGACCGAGCCGAGTACGGCGGTGATCACGGTGGCCACCGGGGTCGCCGACGATCCGACCCCGTCGATCCGGCCGGCCGCGGCGGTGACCGCGACGAGGAACAGGAAGCCCAGGACGCCCAGGGAGAGCACGGCCTGGACCATCGCCTTGGGGATGACGCGGGCCGGGTCCTTGGTCTCCTCGGCGAGGTTGGCGGCCGACTCGAATCCGACGATGGTGAAGGCGCCCAGCAGGAAGGCGAGGGCGAAGGGTCCGGCGTGGGTGCCGCCGCCCAGCGCGTAGTAGCCGCTCTCCGGGACGGTTCCGGTGTCGAAGAGGTGGGCGAAGTCCAGCTTGCCGGTGAAGGCGCCCACGGCGAACAGCAGCACGGTCAGGGCGATCATGCCGATGAGTTGCACGGTCACGGCGGTGTTGTTGACCCGGTGGGTGGTGCGCGTGGAGGCGGCGACCAGGACGGCCTGGAGCAGGACCACACCGGCCGTGATGACCCAGGCGTTCTGTGTGGTGCCGACGTAGCGGAACAGCTCCGGCAGGATGGTGGAGGCGATCGTGTAGTCCACGGCGACCAGGACCACGCCCAGGAAGGCGAACGAGATCCAGCCCATGATCCAGCCCCACACCGGGCCCACGATGCGCGACACCCACTGGTAGGAGTAGCCGCTGATCGGGATGCGGGCCGCGAGGGCGCCGAAGACGAGGGCGATGGACAGCTGGCCGATCACGGAGATCGGCCAGGCCCAGATGCCCCGCGGGCCGGAGGTGGCGAGCACCGAGCCGTAGGTGGTGAAGATGCCGGTGGCGATGGACACGAAGCCGAAGGCCACGGAGAAGGAGGCGTACCAGCCGAGCTCTCGTGCCATGTGCTGCTGGGGCGCACCGCCGCCCGGGCCGTCTGTTCCCGGTCCCGTGGGACCTGTGTCTGTGTGTGCCATGACTCGTTTCCCTGCTCAAGAGTGCCCCGCGGTGGTTGCGAGAGCCAGTGGACGTGGCGAACCGAACAGCGTCGGTCTGCGGGCGGGCCCCTGGTGCGGGGTCTGCTGGGGCCTGTCTGCTGTGGGTGCGGCGGGCCGCGACGGTGCGCGCGGCCGTTGCCGTGGCGGTCGCCTCCCCATGACCGGCGCGGCATCGACCGACACTGACCGTTCCTGTGGGTTATTGACCGTGAGGTACTGGAAGTGTGGACCGTTGCCCGCTCGACGTCAAGGGTTGGAATCCGCGTAACCGCGATGACGTGGAAAAGCCCCTCCGCGGGCGGGCGCGGGGGTCGGCGGGCCGCACCCTAGAATGCAGTCACAGGTCCACAGAAACGGTCACAGCTCCAGGGAGGTGGGTCGTGCTCGCCGCCGAGCGCCACCGCAGAATCGTCGCCGAGATCGCCCGGCTCAAGTTCGTCACCACCGACGACCTGACCACGCTGCTGGGTGTCTCCCACGAAACGGTCCGCAGGGACCTCGCGCTGCTGGAGCGGCGCGGCGAACTCGCCCGGGTGCACGGCGGCGCGACCAGCCCCCAGGCGCCGGTCGGCGAGGAGGCGTCCTTCACCGAGCGCAGCGGGACCCTGGCCGCGGAGAAGGAGGCCATCGGCCGGGCGGCGGCGGCGCTCATCGAGCCGAACCAGATCGTCGTGATCGACGTCGGCACCACCGCGCTGGAGGTGGCCCGCGCGCTGCCCGCCGACCACACCGGGGTCATCGCCACCCCCTCCCTGCTGGTGGCCGCGGAGGTCAGTACCCGCCCCCGGGTCGAGGTCCTGGTCAGCGGCGGCCGGCTGCGCCCCGGCGACCTCGCCTGCTCCAACGCCCAGGCCGTGGAGTTCTTCGGCAACCTGCGGGTGGACGCCGCCTTCCTGGGATCCGGTGGCCTCGCGCCCTACGGGCTCACCGACTTCCACCTGGACGAGGTCGCCACCAAGCGGGCCATGCTCGCGGGCGCCTCGCACCGCTATGTGCTGGCCGACGCGAGCAAGTTCGGCCGCACCGCGGCGCACCGCGTGTGCGGGCTCGGTGACTTCGACACCCTCATCACGGACGAGCCGTGCCCCCCCGAACTAAGCACCGCCCTGACCCGCGCCGAAACCACAGTCATAGTGGCCCCAAAGGCCCCGTGACCACCACCACCCACATCACCACCCCAAAGGGGCACGGGGAACCGCGCACCCAACCCCCACCCACCCGCACACATCCCACCGCCGCCCACATCACCGCCCCAAAGGGGCGCGGGGAACTGCGCGCCCAACCCCCACCCACCCGCACAAACCCCACCACCGCACTCCCCACCACCGGCACACCCCCCACCACCGCACACAACCCACAACCGCTCACCCCACCACCGCACACTTCACCACCGCACACTTCACAACGCCCCCAGCGGCAACGCACCGACACACCGCCAAAGCCAGCGCAGCGCTCACGTGTTGAGCCAGACCACGACCCCCGTAACCCCGCTCAACACGGCCGCCGCGCCCGCCCTGATCGCGGCGGCACAGCGCGCGTCCGTGAAGGAGTCCGCGTCGTACGTCGATGACATGCCCAGACCCTCGCCCCGGAAGGACGCGCCGGACCAGTCGACCGCGGTGACGTTGTGGGTGGGTTCGGCCAGTTCGGCGCCCACGACGAGGAACTGCTGCGCGAGGTGGTTGGGGGTCACGGTGGCGAGCGGGTCGATCAGCTCGTTCCCGGCGCTGACGATGAGATCCGCGCCCATCTCCAGCGACTCGGTGACGCTCGGCAACAGGTCGGCCGGGTGCTCGACGGCCACCGTGCGCAGGTCGACGTGTTCGTCCTCGGCCCAGCTTCTGACCGCCGCCGCCAGGGTCCTGGTCGGGCGGTCGTCCCCGGCGGTCAGCAGGACCACGCGGTAGCCCTTCGGCGGATGGACGCCGTTCCAGGAACCGGGCCGCGGGGTGATGGTCGCCTCGGGGGTGGGCGGTGCGGACGGATCGGTGAACCCCGCGCCGAGCGTGCCGACGGCGGTCGGGCTCGCGTGCGGACGCGACCAGTCGTCGCCGGAGCTGCATCCGGTGGCCAGGGCGACGGCCGCGGCCAGTGCGGCGGCGGCTCTGAACGGCGTGCGCAAGGCGATCGTCCTCCAGGTGGTGACTGCTGGTGCCTGCACATCCTCATATGCCGACGCTCGCCCGTCCTGTCCGAAAAGGGCTTGCCGAAGGGTTGTTCTTCCATGATTCGCCGCAGGGGCGGCATGTGTTCACCCACGACGTGGAGCGTGCACGGGCAACCTGAAGGAGACACATGTCACGACACGTCCGCCGCGCCGTCATCGGGGTCATCGCGGCGGTGACCGCCCTGCTGGGCACCGTATCGCCCGCGCAGGCCCACGGGTTCACCTCCACCGTGTACGTCCAGGTCACCGCCGCGGACCAGGGCCGCATCCGGACGACACTGGAACTGGAGTACGACCTCCTCGTCGTATCCGCCGCCGACGCCGAGCGGGACGATCCCCTCTTCCGGTCGGGGACCGCCGCGTTCGAAGCCGGCGACACCAAGGGGCAGGCCGCGGCGCTCGACGCACACGCCCGGTCGGCGGTCGGCTATGTCACCCGACGTTTCTCGGTCGGCGCGGACGGCCGGACCTGCGCACCCTCGCGGCAGGGCGCGTTCACGATGAGCCGTCAGGAAGGGGTGCCCTACGCGCGTATGACGCTCGACTGGGCCTGCCCCGCCGGTGCCGGCGATCCCGTGGTGCGCAGCAAGCTGTTCCCCGACGGCGAGGGCTATGTCCGCGACACCAAGACGATCATCACCTACGACCTCGGTGGCCGATCGGGCAGCGCCGCGCTCGACGCCGCGCATCCGTCCTTCTCACTGGGCCAGTCCTGGTACGAACGGTTCTGGGAGTTCTTCCGCCTCGGCGCGGAACACCTGCTCGGCGGCATCGACCACATCCTGTTCCTGCTGGCGCTGATCGCCGGGTCGCGGCGGCTGCGCGAGATCGTGCTGGCGGCCACGAGCTTCACCCTGGCGCACTCGGTGACGTTCCTGCTCGCCGCGCTCGGCGCGGTCGATGTGCCGGGACGGATCGTGGAACCCGTCATCGCGCTGTCCATCGCGGTGGTGGCCGGCTGGTACCTGTGGCGAATGTGGCGGCACGGGGGCCGCGCCGCCGAGGTCGAGTCCCTTGAGGGCGGACGGCTGGGCCTGGACCGCGCGGGCTGGGTCCGGCTCGCCGTCGTGTTCTGCTTCGGTCTCGTGCACGGTCTCGGCTTCGCGGGCGCCCTCGGCATCCACGAGGCATGGTCGTGGACCCTGCTGTGGTCCCTGCTGGTGTTCAACGTCGGTATCGAAGCGGTCCAGTTGGGGATCATCGCCGTGGTGTTCCCGCTGCTGGCGCTGGTGCGCGGCCGGGCTCCGGTGGCCGGGCTCCGGCTGACCGGAGCGATCTCCGCGGGTGTGGCCGCGACGGGCCTGGTGTGGTTCGTACAGCGGGTGGCGGGCGGCTGAGCCGGCGGGAGTCGGGCGGGTGACAACGGGCCCGGCGAAGAGCCGCCAGTCCTCGGGAAGTTCAGCAGTTCCCAAGATCGCATTTAAGAACGGTTTACCAAACGGAGAGACGTTCATCGCGTCCATTCATGCACTCCGTGCACCAAAGGAACGAAATTGAAGAGATTGAGACCCTCCACGCAGGCTTCCGGGCCTGCGCGGCGCCGCGTGGCCACCGGGACCGCGGCGGCATTCCTGGGTGTGGCCGTCGCCCTCGGCAACGGTCTGGCGTCCCCCGCCAGTGCCGCCGACGGCACCACGCTCAGCGGGATCATCCTCGGTGTGGGCGCCAACGAGTCGCAGCGCACCGTGACCTGGTACTCCTCTGACGACACCGCTCAGAAGGTGCAGCTCGTCCCGACCGCGCAGCTCGTGAACGGCGAGTTCCCGGCCGGCGCCGCCGTCTTCGACGCCATCGGTGGGGCGAACATCGCCACCAGCGGCGGCTACAACCGGCACGCCACGATCACCGGTCTCAAGGAGCACACGGCGTACTCCTACCGGGTCGGCAGCGAGGGCAACTGGTCGACGACGTACTCGTTCAAGACGCAGGACTTCGAGGGCGACTACGACTTCCTGTTCTACGGCGACCCGCAGATCGGCTCGTCCGGCAACACCGCGAAGGACCAGGCCGGCTGGCAGGACACCCTGGACGTCTCGCTCGGCGCCAACCCCGACGCCGAACTGCTCGTCTCGGGCGGCGACCAGGTGGAGACCGCCAACACCGAGTCCCAGTGGAACGCCTTCCTCGCGCCCGACAAGCTGCGCCAGTACCCGTGGGCGGCCACCATCGGCAACCACGACGTCGGCGGCAAGGCCTACGAGCAGCACCTGTACACGCCGAACACCGACCGCACGGCCCCGTACTACTCCAACGGGAACCCGGCGTCCAACACGTCCGGCGGCGACTACTGGTTCGTCTACAAGGACACGCTGTTCATCGACCTGAACAGCAACAGCTACGCCACCTCGCAGGGCGGCGGCGGTGACGCGGCACACATCAACTACGTCACCGACGTCATCAACAAGCACGGCTCCGAGGCCAAGTGGAAGGTGCTCGTCTACCACCACGCGATCTACTCGCCGGCCTCGCACGCCAAGGACAACGACAACAAGGTGCGCCGGACGGACTTCCCGACGGCGTTCTCCAAGCTCGGCGTCGACCTGGTGCTGCAGGGCCACGACCACAGCTACTCCCGTAGCTACCTGATCAAGAACGGTCAGAAGGCGAACCCGGACGAGCAGCCCGGTGCGGCCGATGTGTACGCCGGTCCCGGCGGTGTCCTGTACGTGACGTCGAACTCGGCGTCCGGCTCGAAGTACTACGACATCACCAAGCCGGACAGCAGCGGCACCAGCGGTGCCGGCAACGGCGCCGACCCGCTCAACCCGGACAGCTACTGGTACAACTCGGTGCAGAACCAGGAGCACGTCCGCAGCTACGTCAAGGTCGGCGTGCGCAAGGACAAGCTCGTCGTCGAGAACCTGCGCAGCGGCACCTGCCAGGCGCCCAACGCCGCGGTGGAGCTGGGGCAGGTCTCCTGCACCAACACCCCCGAGGGCAAGCCGGTGGGCTCGGTCGTCGACAAGGTCACCGTGCACCCGTACCACGGCAACGGCCAGGACCTCCAGGTCGACGTGCCCGACGCTCCTCCCGGTGAGTTCGGCTGGACCATCGACGGCTACAACGGCCTGGTGGACCTCGGCACCGCGAAGGACCACGACGGCGACTACTTCCAGGCGGGCGGCCGGATCAACCCGATCCTGGTGTCGGACAGCCGCCGCTCGCTCGCCCCGTGGTCGATCTCGGCCAACGTGAGCGACTTCAAGGACGGCGACAAGTCGTTCTCCGGTGCCTACCTCGGCTGGACGCCGAACGTCCTCCAGGACGGCGCCGGCGCCAAGGCCAGCGGACCGGTGGCCTCCGGCTACGACGACCACGGCCAGGGTCTGTCCGTCTCGCGCGGCCTGGCCTGGGCCGAGCAGGGCCACGCCAAGGGCAAGGCCAAGCTGGGCGCCGACCTGGACCTGAAGATCCCGGGCAGCGTCAACAAGGGCACCTACCGCGCCACCCTCACGATCACTGCGCTGAGCAGCTGACCGTACCCGTTCCATCCGTGGGGGCGGGCGCCGTCCGGTGCCCGCCCCCACACCCCGCCTGCCCAGACCGCCCGAGGACCCCAGATGCACGCGCCCACCCCGCGCCGGAAGACCACCGTCGCCGCCCTCCGTACCGCCGTCCTGGCCCTGCTCGCGGCCCTCGCGATCGCCGGACCGTTCACCACCTCCGCCCAGGCCGCCGGCGGCGATGTCACCTGGACGGTCCGCACGGCCCCGAACAGTTACGGGTCCGACCGGTCCAGCTTCGGCTACGGCGTCAACCCGGGCGGCCGGATCGAGGACGCCATGGTCGTCGCCAACCGCGGCAAGGACCCGCTCACCCTGGCCGTCTACGCCGCCGACGGCTTCACCACCGACGCGGGACAGCTCGACCTGCTCACCAAGGACAAGAAGTCCGTCGGCGTCGGCGCCTGGGTGCACACCGACCGCGACAGCGTCGTGGTACGGCCCGGCAGGACCGTCCGCGTCCCCTTCACCGTGTCCGTCCCGGACAACGCCACACCCGGCGACTATGTGGGCGGCATCCTCACCTCCCTGAAGCAGTCCGACGACGCCGCGGGCATCAACGTGGACCGCCGCCTGGGCATCCGGGTCAAGCTGCGCGTCAGCGGCGAACTCAAGCCGCGCCTGGAGATCGAAGACCTCAAGGTGCGCTACGACGGCACCCTCAACCCGTTCGGCCAGGGCGACGCCACCGTCAGCTACACGATCCACAACACCGGGAACGCGATTCTCTCGGCCCGCCAGACGGCCTCGCTGTCCGGGCCGTTCGGCTGGCTGCGCGCCGACGCGGACACCGTCGCCGCGCCTCCCGAGCTGCTGCCGGGCGAGAGCTGGAAGGTGACGGTGCCCGTGCACGGTGTGACCCCCGCGTTCCGGCTGACCGCGACCGTCACCCTCACGCCGCTGCTCACCGACGCGTCGGGCTCCACCACCGCGCTCAAGAAGGTCGAGGCCGACGCGGGCGGCTGGGCCGTCCCCTGGACGCTGCTGCTGATCGTCGTCGTGCTCGCCGCGGCCGTCACCGCCTGGCTGGTGCTCGCGCGCCGCGCCCGCGCCCGGCGCAAGCAGCGCGAGGACGCCCGGGTGCGGGACGCCGTCGAGCAGGCGCTGCGCGAGCAGGAGACCCAGGAGACCCCCGCCCCCTGAACCGGCACGGCGGATGCGACGACGGCGGCGGCAGCGTCAGCGGCTTCAGCGTTCCACGGTCGGGTCCCAGGCCGGCCGCATCGCCTTGGCGAATTCGTCGATGACCGTGTTGCAGAACGCGGGCAGGTCCTTCGGGCTACGGCTGGAGATGAGCTGCCCGTCGACGACGACCTCCTCGTCGAGGACATCGGCGCCCGCGTTGCGCAGATCGGTGCGGATGCTCGGCCACGAGGTGACGCGCCGGCCGCGCAGCACGTCCGCCTCGGCGAGCGTCCACGGGCCGTGGCAGATCGTGGCGACCGGCTTGCCGCTCTCCATGAACGCCTTGACGAAGGCCACGGCGGCCGGGTCCATGCGCAGCTGATCGGGGTTCATCGTGCCGCCCGGCAGGACCAGCGCGTCGTAGTCGCCGACGGAGGCGTCGGCGACCTTCCGGTCGACCGTGAACGTGCCCGCGGCGTCGATGTCCATCTGACGTGCGCTGATCTCGCCGTCGTGCAGGGAGAGCAGTTCGGTGTCGGCCCCGACGCCGTGCAGGGCGCCGCGCGGCTGTTCCAGTTCGACGCGCTCGACCCCGTCGGTGGCGAGGAAGGCGACCTTGTGGCCGCGGAGTTCGTCGGTCATGTTCGGCTCCTTGCGATGGCCCTGCGGGGCTTTGGCGGGGGGTGTGGCGCGTGTGTGCCATACGGTGTGCTGGGTATCCGCTGGCGCGAGAAACATGCGCGGTGTGGGGCTAAAACATGGGGTGCGGCGTTTTGGGTGCGGGGGGTGTGCGCCGTTGGGGTGCGGTGAGTGGGTCTGTGCGGGTGTGTGGGGGTTGAGCGCGCAGTTCCTCGCGCCCCTGGGGTGGGTGCGGTGAGTGGGAGCGTGCCGGTTCGTTGTGGTTGAGCGCGCAGTTCCCCGCGCCCCTGGGGTGGGTGCGGTGAGTGGGAGCGTGCCGGTTCGTTGTGGTTGAGCGCGCAGTTCCCCGCGCCCCTGGGTAGTGGGTGGGTGCGGTGAGTGGGAGAGTGCCGGTGCGTGGGGGTTGAGCGCGCAGTTCCTCGCGGCCCTGGGGGGGGTGGGGTCGGGGCGTGTTTATTTGGCGGGCGGTGTGAACAGGGCCAGTTCTTCTGCGTAGGCCAGTAGGAGGGTGGCGTCCGGGTAGGCGGCCAGGGTGTGTACCGCGTAGGGGACCGGTAGGGGCGGGGCGGCCTCGCTCAGTGTGGTGAGGTCCCAGATGCGTACGGAGCCCTCGCCGGCGCTGACGGCCAGGGCACGGCCGGCGTGGGAGGTGACCGCGAGGGCCGTGACGCGGCGGTGGCCGCGCAGGGCGTCGCCGACCGGCCGGCCGGTCATGAGGTCCCAGACGCGCAGCGAACGGTCGTGCCCCGCGCTGGTGACGGCGACGGACCGGCCGTCGACCACGGCCGTCGCCGCACCGTCCACGCCGCGCCGGTGGCCGGCCATGGCCGGGCCGAGCGGGCTGCGGTCCATCAGGTCGAAGCGGCGGACGGTGTGGTCGGCGTGCCCGGTGACCAGGACCGTACGCCCCTCCACCAGGGCGCTCGTGATCACCCGCACACAGCGCCCACCCGTCGTGAACGGCGGGCCGTCGGCTTCCCCGGACGCCAGGTCCCACACCCGTACCGTCCCGTCCCGGCCGCCCATGAGGACCCGCACCCCGTCCGGCACCGCGGCCGTGGCGAGCGCCCCGGGCCACGCCTCGGGGGAGTCGAGCGGCGCCGCGCTCTGTCCGCCCGTGGCGAGATCGCAGATCCGTATCACCTCGTCCTCGCCCGCCGAGAGGACGAGGGTGCGGCCGGCCACGACCGCGGTGGTCACGGCGTGCACCGTGCCACGGTGCCGGGTCAGTGTGCGGGCGCCCCACGGCCCGTCGGCCGCCTCCCAGACGCGTACGGTCCCGTCGAGCAGCCCGGCGACGGCCAGCCGGCGTCCGTCGAGGCAGACCGGGGCCAGCGCCGTCACCGTACCGTCGTGGTCGGCCGGCGCCTCCCCGTCCCGGCGCCGGGCGGCCGGCTCCCAGCCGCGCACCAGGCCGTCGAAGGCCCGCGCCACGAGGACCGGCCGTCCTGCGTCCGAGGCCACGGCCACCTGTTCCACCGGCTGGTGGTGACCGGTGAACGCGTCGGCCTGCTGCCGTCCGGTGACCGGATCCCACGCCCGGACCGTGCGGTCCCGGCCGCCGGTGACCACCAGCGTCCGGCCGGCCCACCGGGCCGCCGTCACCGCCTCGACCGGCCCGTCGTGCCCGGCGAGTGCCACGCCGAGCGGCCGGCCGGTGGTCAGGTCCCACAGCCGGGCGGTGGCGTCCCGGCTCGCGGTGACCGCCAGCACCCGGCCGTCGTCCTCGGTCACCGTGGCCACCGCCGTGACCGGGGCCGTGTGCCCGGTGAGCGGGGCGCCCACGGGGCGCGCGGTGAGCAGGTCGCGGACCAGTACGTCGCGGTCCTCCCGTCCGGCGGTCACGGCGAGCGGGCGGCCCCGCACCACGGCGGTCGCCACGCAGGCCGCCCAGTCGCTGTGGCCGTCCGCCGCCTCGGCGAGTTCCCGGCCGGTGGCCAGGTCCCAGGAGCGCACCAGGCCGTCCCAGCCACCGGTCACCACGACGGTGCGGCCGTCCGCCTCGGCACTCGCCGCCGTGGTGATCCGGCCCCGGTCGACGACCAGGGGGGCGCCGGCCGGCTCGCCGGTGCGCGGGTGCCAGGCCCGCACGGTGTCGCCGTACCGGCCGGCGTCGGGCAGACCGTCCGGACCGCGCCGCTCATGACCGGTGAGGACGAGCGGTGTGCCGGCCGCGTCGAGCACCGCCACCACCCGGGCGCCGTGACCGGCCGCGAACCCGGCCACGCGCGCACCGCTCAGCACGTCCCGTGCGCGGACACCGCCGTAGCTGTCGGTGTCCACGGCCACGACACGTCCGTCCAGTTCACCGAGGACCGGCCGGAGCCCGTCGCGGTCCAGCACGGCGAGCAGCCGTTCGTCCACCTGCCGGCCGGTGGCCCAGGCCACCCGCCACGTGGCCGGCCGCTGCCCGGGCGGCCGGTCCGCCGCGTCCGCGGGCGCCGCGAGCGCGGTGAAGGCCGCGGCCAGGTCCGTGCGGCCGAAGCGGGCCGCCTCCAGGGCCAGCAGCCGGGCGCGTTCGCCGGGGTCGGCGTGCCGCAGCAGGTGTGTCACGGAGCGGTAGACCGCCGCGGTCCGCCGCTTGTGTGCGTCCGCGGTGGCCGGGGGCAGTGCGCGCAGCACCTCGTCCGGCGCCGCGTCGGTCCAGAACGCCGGGTTTGCCCAGGCTGGTTCGTCCGCAGCCACTCGTAACTCCCTTGTCCTGCCGGGTACTTCCCGCTGCGTGGGTGACAGCCCGTCAGACGGGCCGGCGCCGGTGCCCGCGGCGAGGGCCGCGGCCCGTGTCCGCGTCCAGGGCCAGCACGGTGCCCTTGTCGGTGCCGACGTAGACGATGCCCTCGGCGAGCACCGGGGCCGTCCCTGATCCGTCCAGGGTGTGCCGCCACCGCACCGCGCCGTCCGCCCGCCCGACCTTGAACAGCTTGCGCCCCGCCTTGGTGGTGACGAGCCAGGCCGAGTCGCCGCTGATCGCGACGGACGAGGCGCCGTAGGCGCTGGGCAGATGCCACACCGGGGCGCCGGAGTCGGCCCGGCAGGCGTAGGCGCCGCCGTGGCTGTCGCCCACGAGGACCAGGCCGCCGGAAACGGACGGGGTGCCGTCGATCACGCCGGCCGCCTGGCTGCCCCAGCGGTGTTCGCCGGTGGCCGCGTCGTAGGCGTGGAGTTCGGCCCGTCCGGTGCCGACGTAGAGCGTGCCGTCGACGACGCTCGGGGTGCAGCACGTCAACTGGGTGTCGCCGCCGGCCCGGTGCCACAGCCGCTCGCCGCTCGCCGCTTCGAAGGCGCTCAACGCGCCGTTCGCGCCGTGCACATGGACCCGGCCGTCCGCCACCGCCGGGCCGGACCCCGAGCCGTCGGGCAGCGGGCGCTCCCAACGGGGCTCGCCCATCGCCGCGTCCAGCGCGCGCAGTCTGCTCGCGTCGCGCAGCAGGTAGGCCGGGTGGTGGACGAGGTACAGCAGACCGCCGTCGACCACCGGCGCGGCCGAGTGCCCGACCTGCCGCTGCCAGCGTTCCTGCCCGTCGTCCGCGCCGATCGCGTGGAGGATGCCGTCCTGGCCGACGACGAACACCTGACCGTCGGCGGCGGCCGGACTGCGCAGCAGCGGGCTTCGGGCCGCGAAGCGCCAGCGGGGCTCGCCCGTCACCGCGTCCAGCCCGTAGCAGTGGCCGTCGGCGCAACTGACCAGGAGGGTGCCCGCGCAGACGACGGGCTCGGCGCGGACGGCCCCGGCCAGGGCGACGCTCCACGCCTCGAAGCCGGACGGCGGCCGGCCTTCGGGGAAGACACCGGTGTGCGCCGCGTTCCCGCGGACCATGGCGGAGGCGGTGGAGGTGCGGGCGCCGGTGGCGGCGGACGCGTCCTGCCGCGGCCGTGCGGCGGCGGGCGCCGGTGCGGTGTCGCGGGCGTCGTCCTCGGGGCGCGGGTCGAAGAGGTCCGCCAGGCGGATCAGTGACCGCAGTTGGTCCAGCGGGGCGGTGTCGTCGTCCGTGAGCGGGTGCGGCGCGGGCGGCCGTACGTGGCACAGATGGTCGCCGTCCACCCGCCACTCCAGCCAGGCCCGGTCGTCCGCGAACTCCCGTACGGCGGGCGTCAGCAGCCGCTCGGCGGCCTCGACGTCATCCGTCTCCACGACGTGGGCCCGGTCGTAGGCCGGGTCGCCGATCTCGTACAGATGGCGGTCGGGGCGGTCCCGGACCACTTGTTTCAGCAGCGGGACCATGGTGTCGACGGCCAGTCCGTGCCGGGAGACGGCGGTCAGCGGCAGGGACGTGAACAGTTCCACCAGGCACACGGTCAGCACGCTGTGCCGTGGCAGCCGCGACCACACGGGCGTGGGTTCGCTGCGTACACAGTCGAAGACGGTGACCCGCCGGCCGTCCAGCGTGCCGCTGACCGCGAACCGGGCCGCCCACTGTCCCGAGGCGGCACCGGTGACGGCCCCGCGCCAGCGCTCCAGCAGGTCGGGACGGTCGTCCTCGTACGTCCATCCCTGCCGCTCGGCCAACTGCCGCCTGCCCTCGCCCCGTCGGCGCAGCTCCGCCCGCCCTGCCATGACCACCCCCACCGTCTCGGACATCCACTGTGTATCACGAGGCATGTTCAGGTTCCGGTTCCCGCATCCGCCCGGCTCAAGTGGCCCGCCGGTGCGCGGGTGGGGTAGGGTCGAACACGAGCGCGGCGGTCAACACCGCTCAAGCGCTCGGTGCGTTGGTGGTCCAAGGAAAGACGTCCCGCTTCCTGCGGGGAGATGCAGGTGCAAGGCCTGCCCGGCGCTCGAACCAGGCCCCTTCCCCGGTATGCCGGGGACGGGGCCTGTGGTGTTCCGCCCGCGGCGGAGCAGGCGCCGCTCGCGTCCAGGCCGGCGGCCGAGGGCGTCCGACCGGGCACCGCGCCACGGCCGCGCGTCCCGGGCGGTGGGGCTCGCGGGCGCCGAGCGCCGAGCGCCGACGGGAGGTCGGCTCCCCATCCAGGACGGACCGGTCGCCGTGGCGTCGGCGAGGACGCTCCGCCCTCGCGTCGGGCGGCGGCCTCTCACCTGGACGCCCGGCCCGCCCCCGCCGGCTGCCAGGGTCCTCGGGCCGGCTGGACCACCCGGATGGCGGACATGTGTCCCAGGCGGGCGGCGGGCGGGTGCGGTGCCCGGTTGCCGGGTGGGGCGGGTGCGCCTTGAGTGGAGCCAGCGCGCTCGGGGCGACGGGCGCGGCACGCACACGTACCAGCGGCAGACACCTACCAGCGGCACGCACACGTCTCAGCCGGGAGCGGCCCGAACCGGAGGCATCATGTCCGACATCCCCCCGCCCGTCACGCCCTACCTCGAACCCGCCGCGAGGGAGCTGGCCGAGGCCACCGACGCGCACCCCCGCATCCACGAGGTGCCGCCGGAGAAGGGGCGCGACATCCTTACCGGGCTGCAGAGCGGCGAGGGGGTCCGGCGGCCGGAGGTCGACGAGGAGTGGGTGACCGTCGACGCCGGGAAGTGGGGACGGGTGCGCACCAGGATCATCCGGCCCAGCGGGGCCACCGGTACGCTGCCCGTCGTTTTCTACATCCACGGCGCCGGCTGGGTGTTCGGTGACGACCAGACACACGACCGGCTCTTTCGCGAGCTCACCGTCGGCGCGGACGCCGCGGGTGTCTTCCCGGTGTACGACCGCGCCCCCGAGGCGAAGTACCCGGCCCAGATCGAGCAGAACTACGCGGTCGGCCGGTGGCTCGCCGAGCACGGGGCCGAGCACGGCCTCGACCCGGGCCGGGTGGCCGTGGCCGGCGACTCGGTCGGCGGCTGCATGTCGACCGTGTTCGCGCTGATGAACAAGGAACGCGGCGGCCTCGACCTCAGGGCGCAGATCCTGCTGTACCCCGTCACCGACGCCAGCTTCGACACCCCGTCCTACCGGCAGTTCGCCGAGGGCTACTACCTCACTCGCGACGCCATGATCTGGTTCTGGGACCAGTACTCCGCGCCCGCCCAGCGGTCCGAGCCGTATGCCGCGCCCCTGCGGGCGAGCCTCGATCAGCTCAGGGGCCTGCCCGCCACGCTGGTCGTCACCGATGAGGCGGACGTCCTGCGGGACGAGGGCGAGCAGTACGCCAACCGGCTGCGCGAGGCGGGCGTGGAGGTCACCGCGGTCCGGGTGGGCGGCATGGTCCACGACTTCATGATGCTGGACAGTCTGCGCGACACCCACGCCGCGCGTGTCGCCCGCCATCTGGCCGTGCAGGCCCTGCACCGGGCCCTGCACGGCAGCTGACCGCGTGCGACGAGAAGGCGTGACCGGGTGTCCCCGAGTGCGCGGCGCCGCCCGGCCCCGCCGGCCACCGGGGCGGGCGGCTCAGGCCGTCAGCCGGGCGAGCACCGAGCGCATCGCGCGCCGGACGGCCGCACGCGACTCCTCGGTCGGGTCAAGGGTCTCGAAGCCGTGCCCGCCGTGCGGCACGTCGACCACCTCGACGTCCGCTTCGCACCGTCCGGCCTCGGTCAGGAACTCCTCGACGGTGGCGGCGATCTCGGGGGTCTCCCGGCCCGCCCGGGTGAGCACGAGAGGCAGGGCGCCCGCGTCCCTCACCGCGGCAGCCGGGCGGAACCGTTCGCCGGACAGGCCCCAGTTGGGCAGCGGCGCCAGGACGGGGTAGCTGGCCGCCACGCAGCGCAGCCACGCCGGGGGCGTGCGCAGCCAGTCCGCCAGGAGCAGTCCGCCGCCGGAGAAGAACCACAGCGCGACCCGGTCCGCGGCCACCCGCGGATCGGCCCGTACCCGTGCCACCGCGGCGGACACGTCCGCGGCGGCGCGCGCGTAGTCGGTCACGTCGTGCAGCCGGTGGTCGACGGTCGCGCCCACCACGCCCTGTCCGGCCGCGTACCGGGCGTATCCGACGAAGCTCGGCCAGTCCCGCGGCGTCGGGCGGGCCCCGGCGGGCAGCGGGCCGCCGTGCACGAACACCACGGCCGGCCGCGGGCCGGGGGCGTCGGGCAGATGGAGGTCGACGTTCTCCATGCGCTCACGCGGTCGTTCGGGCACGTCCAGCGGGAACGGCCGCAGATGCGCGGGCGGTTGTGCGGAGCCGGCCGGCCGCAGACGGTACCCCTCGCCGGCGGCGGCCCGCAGCAGGACCTCGGCCAGTTCGGCGGGGCAGGACAGCATCGGCCAGTGCCCGGTGGCCAGTTCGAAGAAGGTCACCCGCTCGTCGACCAGGGCCGCCAGTGCGGGATCGCCGAAGTCCACCAGTTTCTGGACCAGTTCGATGCCGGCGCCGTTGCCGGTGCACAGCACGCCGGTGGTGGGCAGCGCGGCCGCGGCGCCGGTCAGCCGCAGCGGCTGGAGCAGGGTGTGCAGCGGCTGCGGCACGGCGCGGGCCGTGAGCCGGTCGAGCGCCGCGTCGGGGATTCCCGCCGTGCTGCCCCAGCGCTGCCAGTCACCACCGGACGGTGGCTCCAGCACTTCGCCGGCGCCCGCGGTCGCGGCGCGTGCGGCGAGCCGCGCCCGCAGTTCCTGGTCGGGTACGGCGGCCAGGGCCGGCGCGCCGTCCTGGGGCGGCGCCCCGTCCACGGACACGATCCGGGCGATGCGCTCCGCTCGCCGGTCGGCGGCGCCCAACGCCGGATGGATGCCGTAGCCGTGGCCGACCAGCACGATCTGGCCGTCCGCCGACCGGTCCACCGCGTCGATCGCGGCGATGACGTCCCCGACATGTGTGTCCAGATCGACACGGCCTCCCGCTGTGTCGTCGGCCGCGGCAGGACCGGTGAGGGCGACCGCGTGCGCCTCGGCGCCCGCCGCGGCCAGCCGAGCGGCCGTCTCCTCCCACACGTGTGCGCCGGTGAACACGTCCGGCACCATGATGAACACGGTCATGGCTCTCTCCTCAGCACGCGGTCGTCGCGGGCCGGCCCCGTGGTCCGGCCCGCGCTCGCCGGTACCGTAGGAACTCCCCCGGAGGGAGATTCAACTGTCCATGTCGTACGACGGCCTGTGGAGCATCGGCGAACTCGCCGAGCAGGCGGGCGTCACCGTCAAGACCGTCCGTTTCTACTCCGACCGCGGCCTGCTCCCGGAGACCTCCCGCAGCGCCGGAGGACACCGCCGCTACGGCCCGGACGCGCTGGACCGGCTGCGGCTGATCCGTGCCCTGCGCGCCCTCGACCTGCCACTCCCCCAGGTCCGCCGCATCCTCGACCAGGAACATCTCGATCTGGAACACGAGGACAACGACGGGGGCAGCGCGCTCGAAGGCGCCGTCGCGGAGCGGCTGCGCGCCCTCGGCACCCAGCTGGCGGCCCTGCGCTGGCGGGAGGCGGCGCTGCGGCTGGTGCAGGAGTCGCCGCCCGGTCTGCGGGCCGAGCGGCTGCGACTGATCGGCGCGCTGGCCGTGCCGCCGAGCACCGCAGCCATGGCCCGGTTCTGGCGCGCCTGGCTGCCGGCCCGGATGCCGGCCCGGGCGGTGGCCGCGTTCCTGGACGTGGCGGTCCCGTCGCCGCCCGATGACCCCACCCCGGAGCAGACGCTGGCCTTCGCCCGGCTGCACGCCCTGACGAGCGGCCCGTGCACCGGCGCCGGACCGACCCAGCCCGCGGCGCACCGGGCCGCGGGGGCCGAGGGGTCGGCCGTGCTGTACGCGGGCCTGGCCGAGGCGTACGAGCTGGCGGGCGCGCAGCTGCGCCGGGGCCGGCCGCCGCACCCCGGCGAGGCGCTGGACGGTTTCGTCGCCGCCTACACGAGCGCGTACGGCACCCGGGACACCCCGGCGTTCCGCCGTCTGCTGGCCGCGCAGCTCGCCGCCGATCCGCGGATCGACCGGTACTGGGAGCTGACGGCCGTGGTACTGACCCCGCCGGGTGGGCAGCCGCCGCCGACACCCGGTTCCGCGCACGACTGGCTCCTCGCGGCACTGGCCGCACAGAACGCCGGCCCGCCCCCGGACCCGTTGCCGGCCTGAGCAGGCCGCCACGACGGCGCCGCAGACGAACCGACGGCACGACGCGGCACGTCCCGGCACAACCAGCGGAGCGCCCCGTGGCTATCTCTCGACGAGATAGCCGTCATCGGCATTCATCGTCGTGCACGGGGAAGCAACGCCGGCCGCCGATTGCTGCTCAAGCCGAGGGCACCGACGACGCTGCCAGACCATCCCGCCATGCCGCCCCCGGCCCGTCCCCGCGAAGAAGGCAATGTGTCCCACTCACCGGATCTGACCGCGCAGCGCCGCACCGCCGATACCTCCGGCTCCGTCGGCGTCCCGGGCTGGCTGGTCGCGCTGCTGGCCGTCGCCACCGGCATGACCGTCGCCAACCTGTACTACGCCCAGCCGCTGCTCTCCCAGCTGCGCGACGTGTTCCAGGTGAGCGAGGCCACCGCCGGCCTGCTGATCACGCTCACCCAGATCGGTTACGTCATCGGCATGCTCTTCCTCGTCCCGCTCGGCGACCGGCTGGAGAAGCGCGGCCTGGTGACCGTGCTGCTCGCGGTGACCACCGTCGCCCTGCTGGCGGCGGGCCTCGCGACCGGGTTCCCCATGCTGCTGGCCGCCTCCCTGGTCAGCGGCGCGACATCCGTCGTCGCCCAGATACTGGTGCCGTTCGCCGCGAGCCTGGCCCCGGACCACACGCGCGGCCGGATCGTGGGCCGGGTGATGAGCGGACTGCTCACCGGCATCCTGCTGTCCCGGACGCTGAGCAGCCTCGTCTCCGACGTGGCCGGCTGGCGCGTCGTCTACCTCGGCTCCGCGGTCCTGATGGCGGTGCTGGCGGTGGCCCTGTGGGTGGCTCTGCCGCAGCAGGCGCCCACCATCTCCGTGCCGTACCACCATGTGCTGCGCTCCACCGCCGCCCTGCTGCGCACCCACCCGGTGCTGCGGCGGCGCGGCCTGTACCAGGCGGCGATGTTCGGTGCCTTCAGCGCCTTCTGGACCACCGTCTCCTACCTCCTGACCGGTCCGCGCTTCCACTATTCCGCCGTCGGCGTCGGCATCTTCGCGCTGGTCGGGGCGGCCGGGGCGGCCGTCGCGCCGCTCGCCGGGCGCTGGGCGGACCGCGGGCTCGTCCGGCCCATGACCGGCGGCGCGTTCGCCGCCGCCGCGGTGGCCTTCGCCGTCACGGGGTTCGGGCAGCACAGCATCGTGTTCGTCGCCCTGGCCGCCGTCGTCGTGGACATGGCCGTGCAGACGAGCCTGATCCTCGGCCAGCACACCGTCTACCAGCTCGACGCGCAGGCCCGGGCCCGCCTCAACTCGGCCTTCATCGCCGTGTTCTTCCTCGGCGGTGCCCTCGGCTCCCAGCTCGGCTCCTTCGCCTACCGCGCGGCCGGCTGGGGCGCGGTGAGCGCCTTCGGCGCGGCCCTGCCGCTGCTGGGGCTGCTGTACTGGCTCACCGAGCGCCGCGACGCCGCCGAGGGTGCGCCACAGACCGCCTGAACCGGCCGGCGGCCGACGTTGACGGTGCGGACCCGGTCCCCCGGGCAGCCGACCGGCCCGACTGGAGGGCCGCCCGCGTCGGAACCGGTCCGGTCCGGCCGGAGGGCCGTCGCGTCGGCCCACGTTTCTTGAGCGCTCGATCCAGATAGGTTAGGGTAGGGCGCATGGCACGCACCCGGGAATTCGACACCGAGGCCGCGGTGGCCCGCGCGATGGAACTGTTCTGGACGCGCGGCTACGAGGCGACCTCGGTGCGCGATCTGACGGCCCATCTGGGCATCGGACAGGGCTCGCTGTACGCCGCGTTCGGCGACAAGGACGGCCTGTACCGGGCCGCGCTTGAGCACTACCGGGCCACCCTCGCGGCGGCGGCCCTGCGCAGCCTCGACGAGGGGGCCGACGCCCGGTCGGCGATCCGCGCCATGCTGGTCGAGCGGATCCGGATCGCCGTCGACCACGGCGGCCGGGGCTGCCTGCTGGTCAACGCCGCCTGTGAGCGCCTGCCGGGCGACCCGGCGACCGGCCGTCTCGTGCGCGACGTGCTGAGCGCAAGCCAGGAAGCGCTCACCGACGCGTTGCGCGCGGCGGCCGAGCGGGGCGAACTCGCGCCGCGCCACGACCCGTACACCCTCGCGGCCTACCTCGTCACCTTCCTCAACGGCCTGCTGGTCTCCTCCAAGATCACTCCGGACGCCCGCGCCCTCGAACCCCTCGTGGAGGTCGCGCTCGCGGCCCTCGACTGACATCTCCACGCCCACGGCCGACCCCGTGGCCGGTTTCCCGACATCCGCCATCTCTTCATGTCCGCAATTCTTCATGCCTGCAATATGGATCGTACGATCCAGATAATTCGGAGGAACACGATGCCCCCTTCACCGACCCCCACCACACCCGCTCTCGGCGGCAGCCGGTGGAACACCTTCCCGGCGGCGAGCCGCATGACCGCCCGCGCGTTCTTCACCGGCGCCGAACCCCTGCTGCACGGCGCCATCGACGCCCTGCCGCGCCCCGACTTCGACGTGCTGCGCGCGCAGATCCACGCGACCCTCGGCCTCGGCACCCGGGAGACCTCCCTGCCGCTGGCCATCGGCCCCGACAGCGCCCGCGCGGCCCGTGAACTGGGCGCGCAGGCCGAGTCCATCGGCCGCGAGCTGGCGTCCTGGACGTCAGACGCCCTGGTCCGGCCGCGCGGCCCTCGCACGCCGCCGCCCGCGGGCCCCCTGGTGGTGCGCAGCCACTGCTACGGCCATCTGCTCACCCGCCCCGCTGCCGAGCTGCTGCTGGGCAGTACCGGCGACTCGATCGCGATGCAGCTCTACAACGAGTGGCTGCACCAGATCGTCCTGCTGCGCGACGCCCTGCTGCCCTTCGCCAACTGGCACGAGGTGCCGCTGCTGGTCACCCCGACCGGGCTGGTCCACACCGAGCAGGCCCGCGACCGCTTCCTCACCGAACTCCTGGTCCGTCAGATCCGGCACTCCAGCATCGTGGACTTCGCCCGGCACGCCGTCACCGGCGCCCCGGGACCCAGCGGCTACGGGTTCGACGCCGACGGCGGCACCGTGCTGCCCGCCGTCGTGGACGGGCCGCCCCGCACCACCCCGGGTTACCTGCTGACCTGGCGCCGCGACCCCGCCGCGGCGGGCACCGCCACCTACGTCGCCGAGCCACGGGACTACTACGCCGCGCCGCGCACCCCGGCCGGACAGCTGCCGCCCGCCACCGCGGCTCCTGGGCCCCTCACCGCCCGTGTCGTCACCGGCGAGGTCGTCGACGGGACCCGTACCGCCCGGATCGAGGTGACCCACGAGGGCACCACCGCCCGCGTCGACCTCGGCCAGGCCCTGCGCGGCCACCGCTTCGCCCGCCACCGCACCGCCGCGGACGCCCCGGCCGCCGACGGCATCGCCACCCCCGGCCCATGGGCCGTGCTGCGGGCACCCGGACTGGTGTCGGCCGAGGCGGGCGGCATCACCGTGGACGCCACCGGCCAGGCCGACCTCGTCGTGCTCGCCCTGCTCGGCAGGCTCTACCCGGATCACGTCGTCCTGCGCTCCCCCGGCCACGACGCCGATCCCGACGGGCCGGGCGGCCTGCTCGTCGAAGCGCGCGGCCAGGGCCGCGGCGGGCGTCCGGACGGCCCGACGCCGGCCGCCCGCTGATCACCCGAACCGAACGGCTCCGGCCCCGCGGCGGTAACCGCTCCAAGGCGGCCAGGTGGAAGCAGCCGGGCAGGGGCGGTTGAAGGGCGGTAGCCCGCCGTGTCCGGGCCGGCCGTCGGCCGCCCCCGGTACGCTCCACCCGTGGGGGTGCCGGGGAAGGGAGCGGGCGGGGGCATGGCGGGCACAGGGGAACAGGACGCGCGGGACACCGGGCGGGCCGGAGTCGGTCCATGGGCGCCGCTTGCGCACCGGCCCTTCCGCCGTCTGGCGGCCGGGCGGCTGCTGGTGTACTTCGCCAACGCGATGGCCCCGGTGGCCCTCGCCTTCGCCGTGCTCGACACGACCGGTTCGACGACCGACCTGGGCCTGGTGGTCGGCGCGCGTTCGCTCGCCAACGTGGCGCTGCTGCTGGTCGGCGGGGTGGTCGCCGACCGGGTGCGGCGCACGCTGGTGCTCCAGGGCTCGGCGCTGGCCGCGTCCGCGGTGCAGGCGGCCATCGCCGCGAGCGTGCTGCTGGGGACGGCGTCGATTCCGCTGCTGATGCTGCTCAGCGTCCTCAACGGCGCGCTGGCCGCCCTGTCGTTGCCGGCGTCCGCGGCGCTGACCCCGCAGACCGTGCCGTCCGAGCTGATCCGCCCGGCCAACGCCGTGCTGCGGATGGGCATCAATCTGGGCGCCATCGCGGGCGCTTCGCTGGCCGGCGTGGTGGCGGCCGTCCTCGGCCCCGGCTGGGGTCTGGCCGGCAACGCGGTCGCGTTCGGCGGCGCGGCCGTGTGCTTCCTGGGTGTGACGGTGCCCGGGGCGAACGGAAAGGCCGCGCCCGGCGAACGGGTCCGTCCCGTGCGCGAACTGCGCGAGGGCTGGCGGGAGTTCACCGCCCGCCGCTGGGTGTGGCTGGTCGTCCTGCAGTTCATGGTGGTCAACGCGGTGATCGCGGGTGGCGTGCAGGTGCTCGGCCCGGGCATCGCGGACGACACCTTCGGCCGCGGGCTGTGGGGCGCGGTGCTGGCCGCCCAGATGGCGGGGGCGCTGGTCGGCGGGGTCCTCGCCGCCCGGTCCCGGATCCGCCACGCGCTGCTGCTGGGCGTGGCGCTGACGGCGATGGAGGCGGTGCCGCTGGTGATCCTGGCCGAGGCACCGCACGCCCTGCTGCTGGGCGTCGCGATGTTCGCCAGCGGGCTGGCGCTGGAACAGTTCGGGGTGGCGTGGGACGTCTCGTTGCAGGAGAACATCCCGCACGACCGGCTGGCCCGCGTGTACGCGTACGACGCGCTGGGCTCCTTCGTGGCGCTGCCCCTGGGCGAGATGACCGCCGGGCCGCTGGCCCACCGCCTGGGCACCGGCACCACGCTGCTGGCCGGGGCCGCCCTGGTGGCCGCCGTCACGGCGGCGGCCGTGTGCAGCCGCCAGATCCGCACCCTCACGACGGGCCGCGCACCGGCGGCGCCCGGGACACCGCCCCTGACCGGAACACCGCAGACACCGCAGACACCGCACACACCGGAGACACCGGAGACACCGGGCACAGCCGAGGCGCTGCCGCGGTGACGTTCCGGCGCGGTGTGGAGGCCGTCGGCGCGCCGGTGGTGTGCGGCAGGTCCGAGGAAGGCGTCATCGGCCCGCGGACGGCCTGGGCGGTCGGTCCGGAAGGGGAACGACGTGCCCGGCAGGCGCGCGCCGCGGGTATCCCCGGCTGACGGCCCGTCGGGGCCGCGGCCGGGCACGGGCGGTGGCCTTCGCGTCGGGTAAGAAACAGCACGTGCGGTATGCCCGACGGCATGGCGGACGCGGGGGCGGCCGGCCGGCGGTGTCAGACCTCGGTGGTCACCAGGGCGGACCGGCGGGCGTGTTCCGCCTCGGCCTCGCGTACGACGCGGGCGCCGCGGTCGGGCGCGGTGTCCAGCCTGATCAGCGCCGCTGGTGTGGCGACGGCCGGCAGCATGTGGTTGTACAGGACGGAGACCCGCTCGCTGAGGTCGCCCCAGCGGGAGGCGGCCTCGGAGAACGCCTGCGTGCCCAGCCAGGCCCCGAAGAAGCACTCGGCGGTCTGCGCGGGCTCGACGTGCGGCAGCACCTCGCCCCGCTCCCGGGCCTCCGTCAGCAGCGCGGTCGACTGCTCGATCCAGGCCGGCCAGGTGCTGCCGAACCGGGTGCGTCCTTGCAGGTCGCCGGAGAGCCGGATGCCCGCCCGCAGGATGACGTCCCGGGGGACCTGGTGCGCCAGCGTCATGCCGGTGTCCACCCACTCCTGCAACTTCAGTTCGCGCGGCACGCGGTGGTCGCGGGTGATCCGCGCCTCGATCACACCGCGCGCCAGCGCGTCCTTGGAGCCGAAGTGGAAGTACAGGGCGCCCTTGGTCACCCCGGCACGTTCCAGGATCTCCGCGATGGTCGCCGCGGCGTAGCCACGCTCGGCGAAGACCGAGGCGGCGGCCTCGACAACAGCACGGCGGGTCCGGACCGCACGCTCCTGCCGTGCCATGGGACCGCTCCTTTGGTGAAAACCAAACCGAACGTGATGCACCTTACCCCAAGGAACCGCCACCGCCCCGGCGCTGGTTGACGGCGACGGTCCGTCGGTCTTCGGTGCCACGCCGGCCGCCGGGCGCGGCTGCGGTGCCCGCTCGGCGGGTGAGGGAGCGGGCCCGGATTCTTCCGCCCCCGCAGGACCGCCCGCCGCGTCGGCACCCCCGGGCGGCGGCCCTCGTGAGCGGGGTCTGCGTGCCGCACGATCAGCCGACTCACCGCGCACCTCGTGGCGTTGGTCCGGTACCGCCCCGGCCGCCGACCGGTCGAAGCGGTAACACAGCGGACACGCACGGGCGTTGACGCGTTCCCATGGTGATCATAGGCTTCCCGGCCATCGCCACCGTCCCGGCCGGCCGCCCGCGCGCCAACTCGCCGCGGGCGTACGGCCGTTCCGTCGCCGCCCCGGGCGGCGGGCCGGCGGGCGCCGCTCGACCGGTACCACCTGCACCATCCCGTAGCCAGCACTCCGGAGGAGCATGTGAAGAGACGTCGCGCGGCCGCCTGGGCCGCCTCCACACTCGTCACCACCCTCGCGCTGACCGCCGCGCTCACCCACCCCGCCACCGCGGCGCCCGACGCCACGGCGCGGACCCGGACGGCGGTGGCCACCGCGAACGACCCCGTCACCCACGCGGAGAACGACCGTGTCCCGAAGGGCTCGGTCTGGACGCAGCACTACTTCCGGTCCTCCGACCGCTCCGGCACCGAACTGCACGCCGACGTCCTGCTGCCCGAGGGGCTGCGCAAGGGCGCGAAGGTGCCCGTCATCGTGTCGGTCGGCCCGTACTTCGGGCACTCCGGGCAGACCGGCCCCGAGGGCTGGACGCACACCGGCCCCTCCTCCCGGTTCCAGGACTTCATCGAGGGCACCGACCTGTTCGCCCGCGGCTACGCCTTCGTCATGGTGGATCTGCGCGGCTTCGGCGGCTCCACCGGCTGCCTCGACTGGGGCGGTCCCGGCGAGCAGGCCGACGTCAAGGCCGCCGTCGACTGGGCCGCGCGCCAGCCGTGGTCCACCGGAGCGGTGGGCATGTACGGCAAGTCCTACGACGCCGTCACCGGCCTGATCGGCAACAACCTGGACCAGAAGGCGCTCAAGGCCGTCGTCGCCCAGGAGCCCGTGTGGGACATGTACCAGTACATCTACTCCAACGGTGTGCCCCGCCCGAACGTGACCGGCACCGCGAACGCCTACAACTCCATCGCCACGATCGCTCCGTTGGCGGACGACGACCCCCGGTACCGGGCCAACGCCCGATGGGAGGACTCCCACCCCGAGTGCCTGACGCAGAACTCGGCCGGATACCGGATCGCCGACCAGTGGGACGAGCACTGGACCTCCCGTGACCTGGCGAAGACGGCCAAGGGCTCCGACACCCCGCTCTTCGTGACCCAGGGCTTCATCGAGAACAACACCAAGCCCGAGGAGATGCAGGAGTACCTCGACAACCACGTGGGTCCGGAGCGCGGCTGGCTCGGCCAGTGGGACCACGTGCGCGGCGGCGACCGCACCGGCGACGGGCGCCTCGCGATGGGCCGCGAGGGCTGGTACGAGGAGACGCTGTCCTTCTACGACCAGTACCTCAAGGGCATCAAGCCGAAGGTCCGCTACCCGGCCTACGCCATCGAGGACTCCACCGGCGCCTGGCGCGGGCAGCGCACCTGGCCCGTCGTCGAGCGGTCCGCCACCCTGCCGCTCGGCGGCGGCGCGTACGTGGACGACGGCGGCGCCTCGGCCCGTACGGCCCTGGCCGCGGCCGGCGGCCCGGCGCCGAAGGCGCTGCCCCAGCCGTCGGGCACCTGGGACATGGAGAACGCGCCCGCGATCGAGCCGGCCGGCCCGAAGGCCCTGACCGACGCCACGGCGAAGCTCCAGAGGTCCGGCGCGGTCACATCGAGCTTCTTCGTGTGGTCCGAGCCGGTCCGCAAGGCCGTACGCGTCACCGGCACCCCACGGATCTCCCTGACCGCCAAGGGCACGGGCAACATCATGCTCAAGCTGTACGACGTCGCCCCGGACGGCACGGCCGTGATGTTCGACGAGCAGGTCTCCTTGCTGGACTCGGGCCGGCTGGGCGTCGATCTCAAGGCGACCGACTGGACCCTCGCGGCCTGGCACGTCCTGGCGGTGGAGATCGGCTCCATCCAGACCGGCTCGTGGCGCGACACGCCCTCGGGCGAGACGATCTCGGTCAGGGGCGCGCGGCTGAGGCTGGCCCTGGACGACCCGGCCGACGACATCGCCACCGGCGGCGACCGGTCCCCGTTCCTGGACACCTATCTGCGCCAGTACACGGTGCAACTGCCCGCGGGACACCCGACGTTCACGGTGCCCTCCGCCGGCCACCGCTGACCCGCCGACCGGTGCCACGGCCCGACGGGCGGCTCCGTGCCGGCCTGCCGGGCCGTGTCGCCGGTGGCTCCGGTGTGGCCGGTTCGCTCCGGGACGCGCGCGCGAGCGGGTCGTGTCAGCCTGGCCACAAGGCGTGGCAGCGCGAGCCGACCGGCGGGAGGAGCCGTGCACTCCGACGGACACGACGGACACGACCGACACGACGGTCACGACGGACGCGGCAGACACGAAGGACGCGGCGGATGCCGCGGGCACGGCAGCGACCGCGGGCACGGTACGGCAGGCGGGGACGAGCGGACGCCTCCCGCGCCCGGGCCCGACCGCAGACGCTTCCTCGGTGTGTGCGCGGGGATCGGGCTGTCCTCCGTGACGGCCGCCGCGTGCACGCCGTCCGCTCCCCCGCCTCGCCCCACACCGGCCGCGCACCGCTCCGAGGCGGAGCGTGACCGCCCGGGCACACCCGATTGGCGCATCCGGTCCCGAGGCCCCGAGTCCGCCATCGCCGGATACGCGGACCGGTCCAGCGTGACGCCCGGTGAGGAGTGCGGACTGCATGTGTCGACGACCGCCTCGTCCTTCCGTGTCTCGGCCTTCCGCATCGGCTGGTACGGCGGCGCCCAGGCTCGGCTCGTGTGGTCGTCCGGGCGGGTGCCGGGCCGGGCCCGTCCAGGACCCCGCTTCCTGTCCGGCACACGCACGGTGCGCGCCGCCTGGCCCCGCACCCTCACCTGCGACACGGCCGACTGGCCGGAGGGCGCGTATCTGCTGCGGCTCGACGCGGACACCGGCCACCAGCGCTACATCCCGCTGGTCGTCCGCTCCACCGAGGGCACCGGCCGCACCGTCCTCATGCACGCCCCGGCCACCTGGCAGGCGTACAACCGGTGGGGCGGCTACAGCCTGTACAACGGCTCCTCGGGCGCGTACGCCACCCGCTCCCTGGCCGTCAGCTTCGACCGCCCCTACGACGGCGACGGCGCGGAGAAGTTCCTCGTGTACGAGCGCGCGGCGGTGGTGCTGGCCGAACGGCTCGGCATCCCGCTCGCCTACACCACCGGCCCGGACGTGCACCGCGACCCGGCGGTCCTGCACGGCGCGACGGCGGTGATCACGCTGGGCCACGACGAGTACTGGACCCCGCAGCAGCGCGACCATCTCACCCGGGCCCGCGACTCGGGCACCAACGTCGCCTTCCTCGGTGCCAACACCTGCTTCCGGCGCGTCCGCCTCGAACAGGGCGACACCGCGGCCGACCGCACCGTGGTCTGCTACAAGTCCTCCGTCCGCAGCGACCCGTACTACACGACCCACCCCGCCCTGGCGACGACCGACTTCCGCCTCGCCCCGGCGGCCGACCCCGAGTCGTCCCTGACCGGAGTGCTGTACGAGGGCTACCCCACGGACGCGCCGTACGTGGTGCACGCCGCCGGCCACTGGCTGTACGAAGGGACCGGCGTGCGTACCGGCGACGCGTTCGCACACCTTGTCGGCGTCGAGTACGACCGGGTCACGCCCGGGCCCTCGGTCCCCGCGCCCCTGGAGATCACGGCCCACTCCCCGCTCGTGTGCAACGGCCGCCGCAGCCACAGCGATTCCGCCTACTACACGGCCGCCGGCGGCGCGGGCGTCTTCGCCACGGGCACCATGCGCTGGGTGGAAGGGCTCATGGCGGGCACCCCCGACGGTGGCCGCGACCACGGCATGGACGCCCGCACCCGCGACTTCGTCACCCGTACCACGGAGAACCTGCTGCGCGGCTTCGCCCGGGGCCCGGCCGCACGTCACCGGCCCGCGCCCCGCCCGAACACGGAGGACGTGTACCGGAACGCCGCCGTGTGAGCCGGCGCGTCCGCCGCACCGCGTACGACGACGCGCGGGGACGGCTCAGACGCTGAGCGCGATCGCGGCCCCGACGCCCCCGAGGCCGAGGGCGACGGCGGCTTCGGGCCAGCCTCCGTCGCGCCAGCGGAAGTACCGGTCGAGGGCCAGCCGTCCCGGACCGATGGCGGCGACGGCGATGGCGACGACGGCGATGCTGATGTTGTACTCGACGCCGCCGTCCTGGTCCCACAGGCCGTGGGCGCCGCTGACGGTCACCATGGCATTGATCATCACACCGACGACCGCCGCTGCGGCGAGCGGAGTGAGCAGCCCGACGGCCAGGCCGAGGCCGCCGGCGAGTTCGGAGAGTCCGCCGATCACGGCGAAGACCCGGCCCGGGTGGTATCCGGCGGCGTCGAAGGTCTTGCCGGTGGCCGCGAGGCCCGGCCCGCCGAAGAGCCCGAACAGCTTCTGCGCGCCGTGGCCGGCCAGCAGCACCCCGAAGGTCAGTCTGAGCAGCAGCAGCCCCCAGTCACCGGCGCACGGCCGGGACGCCGTGCGGGACCGCACCGCCGGTCCCATGGATTCCTGCGTCACCTCGGTACCGCGCTTCACCATCACACCTGTGTTCCGCTCGGGTCGCCGGTACGGCTCCTGCTCCCCGCCCGAAGGCACGAACGCGACCCTGCCGCGGGACGCGATGCCTCTCCAGCCTCATGCTCCCGCAGCACCCGCGCCCCCGCACCTCGACGGCCCTGCCCCGCCCCCGGGCAGCGACGCGGGGAACCACGCGCTCCGCCTCGACGGTGCGGCAGGCGGTGGACGGTGCCCTGCCGAGGTCGCCCCACCGGGCGGAACCCGCCACCGCGGCCCTGCGGCGGCGCCATCACGGCGATCATCTACCCGGCCGCTGACCGGAATTCCCCCGTACGTCAGCGGGAGTTGAGCAGCCAACCGTACGTTCCGCTCATGTCGAACAGATCGCTCAGCACCTTCTCGGCGGCGATGCTCAGCTCCGCCGCACTCGTCCTCGGGGTCGTCGTCACCCCGGCGGGCGCCGACCCGACCGCGTCCGGCGCCACCGCACCGCAGAACCGGACCGTGGTGGCCGAGGACTTCTCCGGCACCGCCCTGCCCGCGGGGTTCACCGCCGTGGAGGGCACCTGGCAGGTCAAGGACGGCCGGCTGTACGGCACTTCGGCCAACGCGAGCCAGCAGAGCCGTATCACGTTCGGCGAACACCTCAACGACTTCCGCATCGAGGTGACCGCACGGTTCGAGTCCGTGAACGACTCCGCACGCTGGACCGCGATGGGCCTGGACGTCCCCGCCGACGGCGCCGTGCCCTGGCAGATCGCCACCATGCGCAGTGGCACGACCGCCACCAACGGCCTGGAGTTCGCCCAGCGCACCACCGCCAACACCTGGAACGTCACCGACACCACCGCCGCCCCCTCGGCCGCCGGCACCGGCCGCGACGTACGGATCGCCGTCGAGGTGCACGGCGCCAAGGCGCGCTGGTACTTCAACGGCACCGAGGCCATGCGCACCAGCAGGCTCGCCCGTTCGGCGGGCGGCGTCGAGGCCCTGGTCGTCAACGGCGCCACGGTCTCCTTCGACGACCTGAAGGTGACGGAACTGCCCGCCGGGAGTCACCTCCGACCCGAGGGCTCCCCGCTGACCGTGATCGCGCACCGCGGCGCCTCCTCGGCCGCCCCGGAGAACACTCTGGTCTCCGACGAGATCGCCCGGCGCGGCGGGGCCGAGTACATCGAGAACGACGTCCAGCCGAGCAAGGACGGCGTCCCCTACGTGCTGCACGACGGCACGGTGGACCGCACCACCGACGGCACCGGTGCCATCCGGAATCTGACGGCCGCTCAACTGGACGCGCTGGACGCCGGTTCGTGGTTCGCACCGGTCTACAAGGGCACCCGCGTCCCCACGCTGGCCGCCCAGTTGGCGGACCTGAAGAGCCGCGGCGGCGACCTGCTGCTGGAGATCAAGGGCGCCCACACCCGGGACGAGGTCGCCACGATCGTCAGGACCGTCCGCGAGCAGGGCATGACCGGCCGGGTGTTCGTGCAGAGCTTCGAGGTCAGCGCGCTGCGGTACACACACGAGCTGGCGCCCGAACTGCCGCTGGGTCTGCTGCGGGACTCCCTGGACGCCGACCCGGTGGCCCTCGCAAAGGAACTGCACCTCGCGGCCTACAACCCGTCGGACGGCGCCCTGTCCAAGAGGCCCGGTGTGGTGCGGGACCTTCACGCGGCCGGGGTCGCGGTGAACGTCTGGACGGTGGACAGCGCGGCCCGCTGGCAGGCGCTGGAGGCCGCCGGAGTCGACGGCATCATCACCAACCGTCCGGCGGAGCTGGCCGGTTGGAACGCCGCCTGGCTGCAGCGCAAGAACGAGACCCCCAACGCGCCGGCCCTGAGCGTCACCTCGCCGGCCGCGGGCGCCCGGCTGGACCGTGCGCAGACCCCGGTCGTCGCGGTGCAGTCCACCGGCGCCGACAAGGTCACCCTCACCCTGGACGGCGGCCCCGTCGGCGCCGGCAAGCCCCTCGACCTCTCGGGGCTCGCCGCCGGTGAGCACACCCTGCGCGCCGAGGCCACCGGTCCCGGTGGCACCGCCACGGCCACGTCGGTCTTCACCGTCGAGGCGTCCCGGACCGGACTCGCCCATCTGATCCTGACCTCGGGCGCCAAGGACCGTGTCGTCGCCACGCTGACCGGCATGCTCGGCCGCGCCGACTACAAGCAGCTCGCCACGTGGGCCGAGCGGCATGCCGGCCGGTCGGGGCTGTCCGGCGACCGCGCCGCCCTGATAGCGGCCGAGGCGTCCGCCCTGGCCAGGGCCTGACGCGGCAACCGGCCGACCGGCGTCAGTCGGCGTTCAGGACCGCGAAGCCGGCCTCGCCCTCGCGGAACCGGGCGAACAGTTCCGCGAGGGTGGCAGGACCGGCGTGGTCGATGAGGAGCACCGGCTGTTTCACGCCGTCCCGTTCGGGGGGTACGAAGTCGGTGACGAGCGTGCGGCGCAGCAGGATGACCCGGTCGTCGTCCGCCGGGTCGGTGGCGAGGCCGGCCAGGTGCTCGTGCAGGGTGTCGGTACGGTCGGCCAGATCGGCGGCGAGCACCTGACGGGAGGCCCGGACGCTGACCGACAGCCGGTCGCCGCCGCGTTCGTAGCGTGCCGACAGGTCGAACGGCAGCAGATGGAAGACGCCCTCCTCGCCCTCGTGTCCCCGGTTCAGGAGCACGCAGACCATGCGCTCCCCGGGGTCCTCGGACGTCGTGTCGACGCCGAGGAGCACGCCGGTCTCCTCCGGGCCGAACGGGGGAACGTCCGTGATCCATATGCGGGGTGAGTCCGGTGAGTCGTTCATGCCGGGCATCCAAGCACACGCCGGTGACAGGCCGCGGTGACAGCACGGCGGGGCGGCACCCCGCCGGCCGGCTCAGCGGTGGCCGCCGGCGAGGTGCCGCCCCGGGTCGGTCCGGGTCAGCCCCTGCCCGTGCGCGGCAGGACCTGGATCGTGTCACCGACGGCGCGCTCGCCGCTCGCGTCGGACGGGGTGTTGACGAGGGCGCCGTCGACCGCCATCGTCGTGGAGCCGCCGCCGTCGAGGTTGAGGGCCTGTACGGCGCCGAGGGAGCGCATGAAGTCGGCGGCCTCGGCGAGCGTGAAGCCCTCGCTGACGCCGGGCTGACGGCCGTCCACGGTCACCAGCAGGAGCCGTCCGTGACGGTCGACGCCGGCCAGGGTGCGGGGCTGGCGCACGTTCGACCAGGCGAACCCGAAGGAGAGGTCGAGCGGGTCCAGGGTGCCCTCGGTGGCGGCGTCGATGTGCACGCGGCCGTCCTCGACCAGGGTGGGCGCCGCGCTGACGACGCTGTCGTCGGGCCCGAGCCTGACCTGGCGTCCCGAGGCGTCCCGGACGACCTCGCGCAGCGTCAGCCGGCGGCCGACGTCGGCGTGTTCGGTGAGCCAGGCTGCCGCCGCGCCGGTGCCCTGCAGGACGGAGCCTTCCGCGGGCGCGGCGCCGCCCCGGTCGCCACGGGAGACGACGACACCGCGCTTGTCCAGGACCACCTGGACGCCCGCGCCGGTGGGCAGGGGGGCGTGGAAGGACGGGGTGAACTTCACCAGGTCGTCCGCGAGCGTGCAGGTGGTGTCGTGCCGGGGGAGCTCGGTGGGCACGGCGCCGGGACGGCCGCAGTTGCGCAGCTTGCCCGGGACCCGGTTGATGCCCTCGACCGCGTGGGTGGCGGCGCCGGCGCGCACGGTGACGGTGGTGGACAGGTCGGCGACGCGCGGGCGCCGTCCGCCGTCGCCGAGGATCAGGGCCGCGCGTGAGCCGACGGCCATCGACTCCAGTCTGCCGTGCACGGCGGACAGCCCGGCCATCGTGCCCTGGACGCCGTCCGCGTCCGAGGTGATGAAGAATCCGCCGTTGACGCCGAGCAGGGAGCCGAGCCGGGCGGCCACCGCGGAGGTCTTCTCGCGGTCGGCGACGTCACCGCCGTCGCTGACCTCGACCGTGCCCCGCAGCCGGTCCGGGTCGACGACGGCGACGTGGATGCGTTCCGCGTCGGCGCTCTGCCGTCCGTCGTATCCCGTCCACTCGACGGAGGTGCGGAAACCGGCCGCCGTCACCGAGGAGTTGAGCCTGCCCGCCTCGGCCTGGGTGGCGTACCCGCCGATCCTGACCTGCCAGCCCATCGTGCCGCGCGGGGTGTCGGAGTACGGGTCCCACACCACCCGTTCCAGCCGCGGTTCGAATCCGGCCGCCCGCAGCCGTGCGGCGGTGGCGTCGGCCCAGTCGCGGTCCCCGAGCGGAGCCCAGGTGGCGGCGCCGGTGAGCCGGTTGACGGCCGGTGCCTGGACGGTGACGGTCCACACGCCGGCGGCGTCGGGGTTGCGCAGCACGCCGCTGCGGACCTGGACACCGGGCGCCACCTGCTGGGTGGTCCAGGTGATCGTGCTGGTGGCCGGTGCGGCGGCCCGCGCGCTCGCGGCGGCCGGCGGGACGAACGCGATCAGGGCCAGCGCGGTCCCGAGCGCGATGCCTCGTCCGACTCCCTGCTTTCCGCGGCGCGCCCCGCGTCTCGGCGTCTCGGCTGTGACGGACATGCCTCTCCTGACGTACGGCTCCTGCGGTGCCGGACGGCATGCCGTCACCGCGCTCGGCCACCATCCCAGTACCGCGGGGGGACGGGGGCGTGAGGCGTCAGGAACCTGCCGGGGAATCCTCGGTGACATCCCTGCCCGGTCACCACTCGGCGGGAGAGCGACGCGCGCGCGGCGCACCCGATATGACGGCCCGTCACCTGTCGGCCGGGGGCTGTCGCCGTCGCGCGAGCAGGCGCCGGCCGGTGGCGACCACCGGTGCGGGCCGCGTCAGTCGGTGCGGGCCGCGTCAGTCGGTGCGGGCCGGGCGTCAGTCGGTGCGGCCGGCGTCAGTCGCTGGTGTCGTGCACGAGGCGGAAGGCGAGCACCGTGGCGTCGTCCGCCGTGTGCGGCCCGGTCAGCACCCCGACCAGTTCCCGTACGAAGGCGTCCAGCGCGTCGTCGCCGGGCGGGACGCCGTCGCCCGCGCACGCCTCGGCCACCGTGAGCAGCCGGGAGCAGTCCCGGTCGAGGTCGGAGCCGCGGCGCTCGATCAGACCGTCCGAGTACAGGAGCACCACGTCACCGGGCCGCAGGAAGAACTCGGCCGCCGCATAGACCTCCCCAGGCAGCACACCGAGGGGCAGGCCGGGACCGCCCGGCGGAGGATCGAGCAGGCGGGCACGCCGGCCGCGTACCAGGACCGGCAGCGGATGGCCCGCGCACGTCCAGCGCAGCAGTCCGAGGTCGGGGTGGTACAGGGCGATGACCGCGGTGGCCGTGGACTCCGCCCCGTCGTCGCAGGCGACCGCGTTCAGCCAGCCGGTCAGCCGCTCCACCAGTTCGCCGGTGTAGGCGAGGCCGCCCAGCGCGTACCGCAGTTTCGCCATCAGGGTGACGGCGTCCAGGCCATGGCCGCGGGCGTCACCGAGCGCGATCAGCATTTTCCCGTTCGGCAGGATGCGGGTCTTGTACCAGTCGCCGCCCACCCGCGCCGCGCGTGCCTCGGGGCGGTAGACGGCGGCCGCCTCGATCCCGTGCCGGGCCAGTTCCGCCGGGAAGCCCGGCAGTACGGCGTCCCGCAGGCGTTCGGCCACCTCGGCGACCGCGTCCGCCCGCTCCCGCTGGGTGCGGGCCTCCCGGCTCGCCTGCGCGGCCAGGGCCCGGCTGGTGCGGTCGTCGGTCACGTCGTGCAGCACCGCGCGCACGGCCCACACCGGGCCCTGCGCCAGGCGTACCGGCTCCGCGACGAAGCGGACGATCCGCTCGCCGGGACCGGACAGGGGCAGATCGCAGTCCGCGACCCGCGCGCACAGCAGGATGTCGTGGACGGACCGGTACAGCGCCTCAAGGCCGTCCGGTGTCACCATGCGGCCCAGTTCGACGAGGCCGGGATGCGGCTGCCCGGCGGGCAGGCCCAGGACCCCGGGCAGCCCCGACGACGCGTCCGCGCTGCCGTCGCCGAGGTTCCACTCGGCCCATCCGACCCGCACCAGGCGCTGGGCCTCCTGCGCCGTCAGCGATTCGTGGCCGCGCTCCCAGGTGAGCAGCAGCAGATCCGCGCAGGGGATCACCCGTACCTCGCTGCTCACCCGGATCACCAGGGAGTCGGGTCCGGGCAGCGGCCACTCGGCGGGCTCGGGGCCCTGCACCCGTCCGCTGCGGTGGGCCTCGGTGAGCAGGCGCGGCACGGCCGTGTCGGTGAGCGTGGGGAAGCGTTCGAACAGCGGCACCGGCCCGGTCCACGACGGAAGGATCCCGGGCGGCAGCCGGCGGGCCATGTCCTCGCGTGCGGCCTGGTTCTGCCCCACGTAGTAGAACTCGGGCGGCCCGGCCCGCTCGCCGGGCACCGGCAGGACGAGCGTGGTCGGCACGGGCAGGGCGTCCAGCAGTTCCCGGACCGGTGCGTCTACGCCGGGGGTGGGCCGCGGCAGCCCACGGGAGCACAACCGCGGGGTAGCACCGGGAGCGGAGTGCGAGGTGGCGCCGGGAACTGAGTGCGGGGTGGCACCAGGAAGGGAGTGCGCCTCCACGTAGCGTGCGATCCTGAACCGCTGCTCGGTCAGCAGCAGTTCCAGCGCCTGGAGTCTGCGGCGGCTCGGCATGTCTGCGGTGGCCGCCGAGCCGAGCGACACATCGGCCCCGACCGGATCGTCCGCCATGCGCTCGCACGCCTCCTTCTCCCGGGGCCGCGCCGCGGCCGGGTGCGTCCGGCGCGCCGCGGTGTGCGGCACCGGAGCGTCCCCTTCAGTCCCATGCTCCGCGCCCCGTGACGGGCAAGCCACTCGACGCCCGCGCCCCGATGCCCGGGCAGGGCCGCACGGTGGGGTGCGGCGGCCGCCGGACCAGCGGTTTCCGGCCCCGCCCCCTACTCCCGTGCCACCCGCAGCCGCATCGCGGCCGGGGGGCCCACCAGACGCACCGAGTCCGCCGGCTTGCGCGCCGCCGCCGCGCGCGCCTTTCCGACCACCCCCGCCGGGTCGGCGTCCCGCTGGAGCGAGAGCAGGGTCAGATGCCACCAGTCGGTGAGGCGGTCGGTGACCGTGTGCGGGCCCTCCAGGGCCTCGGTCAGGGTGCACAGGCCGAAGAAGGCCCGCACCAGGGTGCGTGCGGTGGCGGCGGGGCGTACGTCGTGCGCGAGGTGGCCGGCGGCCCGGGCCTGGGCGAGCAGGCGCGTGGCGGCGGCGGTCCACAGGGCGAAGGGGTCGGGCAGCGGGGCGTCGATGGTGTCGCGCTCGGCCCACAGGCGTGCGCCCGCGCGCGTGAGGGTGTCCTCGGCGAGGGCCCGGGCGATCTCGTAGCTGAGGGCGACGAGGCGTTCCAGGGGCGGTACGGCGCGGTCCGTGTACCGCGCGGCGAGGCCCGGCCAGGTGGCGAACCGGTCTTGGACGACGGCGAGGGCGATCCCCTCCTTGCTGGCGTAGTGGAAATAGACGGAGCCGCTGGTCCGTCCGGACCTGGCACTTATGTCGTTGACGCTGGTACCGGCGTATCCCTGTTCGGCGAAGAGGCAGGCCGCTGCCTCCAGAAGTGATCTGCGGGTTGCCCTGGCCCGTTCCTGCAATGTGCTGTCCACTTTCCCTCAGCATTGCCCTGACGACGCAGAATGTAGTGCGCCCGCGCACGCCGGGGGCAATTCTCGCCCACTCTGCGCGGTAAATGCTCAATTCTTTCGAAGGTGAACGCTTGCGGGTGATTCCGGGCCCGATTCGGCGCGGCTCCTGGCGGCGACACGTCTTTTTCCCGCCCGGCCGCGCCTATTCCGCATTGCCTCCCGCATATGCCTCAACTCGGCAGCATTTATGCAGCGTTGACAGAACCCGGGAACGGCGGACGGGCGCCGGGCATGCGATCCCGCTTACACCCTCTCTCCGACCGCTGTCGAGCACTCGAAGTAGTGATTGCGTCTCGCTCCGAGCCGAAAATAGCGTAGCGACCGCGATGTTTCCCCTTTGCGACGGAATGACCTGAGTCCGGGCCGTTTCATCCGTACGACGACACCGATCCAGGCGCCCGCTCAGCGCGCGTCCGGCACGGGGAACCGCAGCACTCGCCCGCACCGCGGTCCGCCACGAGCGGGGCCGCCCCCTCCCGCAGGAGCCACCGTGACCACCCAGGCACCTTCCCTTCTCGACTGGTCCCCCGAAGCCGTCGTCTTCGACTGCGACGGCACCCTGATGAACACCGAACGCCACTGGCAGGACGCCCGGATGAGGGCCTTGCGCGCCTTCGGCCTGCGGCCGTCGCCCGGATTCGCGGAGCGGGCCAAGGGCGTGCACTACACCGACTGCGGCCGTCTGATGGCCGAGGAGGCGCACAAGCCCGAGCTGACCGCCGATCTGACACAGGCGCTGCTGGCGAACTTCCTGGAACTCGTCGCCCGCGATCCCGTGACCATGCCGGGTGCCGCCGAGTTCGTGCGGTCGCTGTCCGGCCGGCTGCCGCTCGCGGTGGCCAGCAACTGCCCGCTGGAGGTCGTGGAGGAATGCCTCTCCCGGGCCCGGCTGCGCCGTCACTTCCGGCATGTCGTCGTACCGTCCGGCATGCCTCCGGACGCGTCCGGAGCCGAGTCGGCGGGCGGTACGCCGGGGGTGGTGCGGCCCAAGCCCTGGCCCGACGTGTACGCGACGGCGGCACGGCTGTGCGGCGCCCGGCCGCAGGACGCGCTGGCGGTCGAGGACTCCCTGACGGGGATCGAGTCCGCGTGGCGGGCCGGGCTGCGGGTGCTCGGGGTGGGGCCCCGGCCGAGCGAAGCGGACGCCCAGCGGGCCGACCTGTGGGTGCCGGCCCTGCACTCGCCGCTGCTGCGCGCCTGGGTCCGGGACCGGGTACCGCGCCCCGCCGGCCCCGCACCCCGGGTGGGCAACCAGCGGGGCCCCGAGGAACGCGACGCCGGCTGAAACCACCCGGCCGTCGGATCAGGCCCCCACGCGACACCCGCCCTACGAGATGCCGGCCGACGCCACCCAGCCATCGGATCCGGCCCCGCGCGGCACCCGCCCTACGAGATACCAGCTGAGCCGACCGCCCGGGGGCCCGGCGCCCACGCGACACCGGCCTAACGAGATTGCCGACCGACACCGCCCGACCGTCGGATCCGCCCCCGCGCGGCACCCGCCCTACCAGATGGCGCGCGACGCCCGCCCTACGAGATGCGGGCTGACGCCGACCGTCGGATCCGACCCCCGCGCGGCATCCGCCCGACGAGATGCCGACCGGCGCCACCCAGCCGTCAGGCCCGGCACCCGTGCGACGCCCCCGTACGGAATACCTGCCGAAGCCACCGGCCGTCGGGGCGGGCCCCCGTCGTACCCGGGTCGTACCCGGCCCCCGCGGCCCGTCGGTGCGGCCGCTCTCGGCGTGGGGCATGGCGTGCAGTGCGGTCGTCTGCCCGGCGTGTCGGCGCTAGCCCGCGCATCCGGGTGACGGCCCGGCCGTCCCAAGGGCGTCAGGGTCGCCCACCGCACCCCGGGGCGCACCCGGGCGGCCGTCTTTCACCCGAACGGCTCAGGGTTCGTCCGCACTGAGTGCGCGGTCACCCATCCGGACGCAGGCTGAAACCGTTCGTGCCACGGACACGCCACAGGCTGATCACTACTCCTCTGGGAGGTCACGTGATCCTGCTCGCCCTGCTCATCCCCGTAGCACTGCTGCTCCTGATCTTCGCCATGCAGGCCCTGGAGGACCTCCTCTTCCCCCCGCCCCCCGACCCTCCCGACCCCGAGCCTCCCGGACAGCCGCCGGAGGACTACGTTCCCGAGTGGTCGGCCTCGGCCTGAGGAGCCGGGCCGTTCCTGTGTCACGGCCGGGGCGCCCCTCCCCGAGCGGCCCTGCCGCGGCAGTCCGTGAAACTTGTACGACCATTGCCGTTCTGTTCGTCCGGGCCGCGGGGCAGCGCGGCATGGCGACGGGGAGGTCCGGTGGGGGCGTCCGAAGGTGGCGGGTGCTGCGCACCGGCGAGCGGGGGCGCGGCCGGCTCGCCCCCGAGGACGGCGCGGTGCGCGAGGCGCGGCTGGGCACGGGCGCGGTCCGTGACGCCGACGGCACCGTGTCGCCGCCCGGCGGCTTGTTCCTGATGGGGACCGAGGACGCCGAGGGGTTCCCCGCCGACGGTGAGGGGCCCGTGCGTACGGTCAGGCTCTCGCCGTTGCGGATCGACGCCGGCGCGGTGTCCGACGAGCGCTTCGCCCACTTCGTCGACGAGACCGGTTACCGCACCGGCGGCAGCTTCCCGACCGCGTTCGTCGCGCACGGCGTGCACCGGGCCTGGGCCGGTGTGTGGGCCCTGCCCCACGAGCAGCCGCTCGGCGTCGGCCTGGTCTCCCTCGACACGGCGGGCGCGACAGCCCGGTTCGACCACCTGCGCACCTACGGAGCACCGTGACCGCCGGTGGCGCGGGCGGGGTCCGCCCCGGCCGTGTACGGGTCGGTTCGCGCGGTGTTCACGAACTGGCCTTGTCCGGTGTCTATATGTGGTGTGGTTGATACCCATGTAGCCCCCTGACCCGCGAGCCCCCGCTCGGGGGTCCCTGTCTGCGGCTGTAGAGGACCAGTACATCCATGTGGAGATCCGTTTCGCGGCGTGCGCCGCGGCCCGGCGCCGGACGGCGCCGGCTCCTGGCCGGCGCCCTCGCGCTGGGCACCGTCCTGGCGGGCCTGCTGCCCGGCACGGCAGCGGCGTCCAACAGCACCATCGACCCCTTCGACGCGGTCGACCAGTTCATCGGCACCCGGCTGGACACCAGCCAGAACAAGGGCAACAGCGCCTACGGAGACACCTATCCCGGCGCCACCGTACCGTTCGGCATGGTGCAGTCCAGCCCCACCACCTACCGGACGAGCGACGGCGACCAGAAGGGCGGGTACGAGTACACCGCCGACCGGATCCGCGGCTTCGGCATGACCCGGCTGTCCGGCACCGGCTGCGAGGGCCGGTTCGGCGCGTTCGACTTCCCCGTCCTGCCGTACACCGGCGATCTGCCCGGCGGCGCGCTGCCCACGAGCCCGGCGACCCGCGTCACCGACTACTACCTGCCGTTCAGCCACACCGAGGAGAAGGCCGAGCCCGGCTACTACTCGGTACGCACTGATAACGATGTCAGAACCGAGCTGACGGCCAGCACCCGGGCCGCGGTCAGCCGCTACGACTTCCCCGGCAAGGCCGGCTCCACCCTGTTGATCGACGTCGCGGGCTCCAACAACCGCATCTTCGGCAGTCAGGTCAGCATCGAGGGCAACACGGTGAGCGGCTGGGTCGACGCCGCCTCCATATGCGATGTGGGCGGCCACTACCGCGCGTACTTCTCGACCACCTTCGACAAGCCGATCCGCTCCTTCGGCACCTGGCAGGGCGGCGCCGTCACCCCCGGCTCCAGCACCGCGCAGGGCACCGACACCAAGCACGGGGTCGGCGCCTACCTGGTCTTCGACAAGGGCGCCAAGGTGACCGCGAAGAGCGGGCTGAGCTATGTCAGCGTTGCCGGCGCCGCCCTGAACCGGGACACCGAGGTCGGCTCGTCCGGCTTCGACAAGGTCCGCGGCCAGGCGGCCAAGACCTGGCGCAAGGCCCTGAAGACCGTGACGGCGGACGGCGGTAGCAGGTACCAGCGCGTGAAGTTCTACACCGCGCTGTACCACGCGCTGCTGCACCCCAACGTCTTCGAGGACGTCGACGGCCGGTGGACCGGCTACGACGGCGAGATCCACCGGGTGGCCCGGGGACACCACCAGTACGTCACCTTCTCGGGCTGGGACACCTACCGCGGTCAGGCCCAACTGGTCGCGCTGCTGTTCCCCGAGGTCGGCGACGACATCAACCAGTCCATCGTGGACATGGTGCGGCAGACCGGCAGCTGGCCCAACTGGCCGCATCTGAACCAGTCGCAGCAGAAGATGAGCGGCGACTCCCTGCAGTCGCTGCTCGCCTCGGTGGACGCCTTCGGCAGCACCCACTACGACCGCTCCGCCGCGCTGGCCTCCATGGTCGCCACCCAGTCGCTGCCCGCCACCGCCACCAAGCGGGCCAACGGCTACCAGTACTTCAGCACGGGATTCATCGAGAACCGCAAGGGCAACTCGGCGACCTCCGCGACGCTGGAGTACGCGATCGACGACTTCGGGATCGCGCAGCTCGCCGGGCGGCTCGGCGACCGGGACGCCTACCGGACGTTCATGGCGCGGGCGCAGAACTGGCAGAACGTCTTCGACAGCCAGACCCAGCAGATCAGGCCCCGCGGCCGCACCGGCTTCGACCAGGGCTTCAACCTCGGTGAGCGGGGCGACCAGTTCGACCAGGCCACCGGCTACCAGTACGGCTGGCTGGTGCCGCAGAACGTCGGCACGCTGATCGAGAAGCGCGGCGGGGTCGCGAAGACCACCGCCGAGCTGGACGAGCACACCAAGAACCTGGACGCCGGCGTGTACAACGTGACCGGTGCCTACCTCAGCAACCAGCCCAGCTTCTCCATGCCGTACGTCTACAACTGGCTGGGACGGCCCGACCGGACGGCCGACGTGCTGCGCCGCGCGACCACCGAGATGTACGACACCTCGCCGTCCGGACTGCCGGGCAACGACGACCTCGGCTCGCTGAGCGCCTGGTACGTGTGGGCGAACCTGGGTGTCTACCCCTCGATCTACGGCACCGCCAATCTGGTGATCTCCGCCCCGATGTTCGAGCACATCAAGGTGAAGAGCGCCGGCACGGGACGCACGATCACCATCGCCGCCGACGGCGTCGCCCACGGCCGCCCGTACGTCGACGCCCTCAAGGTGAACGGGCAGCGCACCAGCCGCTCCTGGGTGGGCGAGGACTTCGCCCGCAAGGGCGGCACCCTGAAGTTCACCATGGCGAAGACCCCCGGCCCCTGGGGTACCGGCGCGGGCGACGTGCCGCCGTCGTACACCGACGGCGGTGACGCCCGCAACAACATCGGGACCACTCCGGCGGGCCGGGGCAACCTCGGTTCGCTGGACCTGAGCGACAACTCGCTCTCGCGCGAGCAGTTGGCGGCGGCCGGTGCCACCCCGGGCGCGCGACTGCCCCTGGGCGACACCGGTGCCGTGTTCACCTGGCCGGACGCCGCGCCGGGCGAGCCCGACAACTGGATCCCGCACGGCCAGCGGATCGATCTGCACGGCGCCCCGGCGACCGCCATCAGCTTCCTCGGCCTGGCCACCAACGGCCCGTCGCAGGGCACCGCGGTCGTCGAGTACACCGACGGCAGCAGCCGGCAGGTGCCGGTCCAGTTCACCGACTGGACCCCGGGCACCGCCTACCAGTTCGGCAACACCCCGCTGATCACCACCAACGGGCGCAACAACGTCTCCGGCAGCTCGGACAGCGCCCAGGCGAAGGTGTTCGCCACCGTGCCGACCGCGCTCGACCCGGGCAAACGTGTCGCCTCCGTCGTCCTCCCGCAGGGCACGGACCGGGGGGTGATGCACATCTTCGACGTCACCCTGACCACCCGCTGACGATCCGGCCCGTCCCGAGGCGCCCGCCCCGCGCTGCCGCGGGGCGGGCGCCGCCGTTCCGGGCCGGCGAACACGGAACCGCCGCCGCGGTCAGTGCCCGCGGTGGTCCTTGCGGTGCCGGTCGTACGCGGTCCGCACGGTCCAGCGGTCGAAGTCGTAGACGACGCTCGTGCCGCCCGCCGAGGCCCTGAACCGGGCGCCCAGCTTGTCCTGGTGCAGCCAGGGAGTGCCGAACAGCGGGTAGGCGTCGTAGTCGATCGGTGTGCCGTTCACGAGGTGGGCGGCGCCTGGTGCGCCCGCGGCGGAGTCGAAGGTGAGGTCCAGGTCGTCGCCCTTCAGACTGTGGTAGACGATCCGGGGATTGGTGTCGTCGATCCGGCTCACGTCCCAACTGGTCTTGCTGACCAGCGCGTTCGCGAACGCGTCGAGGTCGGCGTACCGGGACCTGTCGGCGGTCTCCAGCACCCAGCCGTTCCGGTCGGCCTGGCTGCGCAGGATGTCGTAGCTGTAGCTGAGGGAGGCGGTGGGGTGGGTCTGCGCCGTCGTCTTCACCTTGTCGGCGGGGTCGTTCGGCGTCTGGTGGTACCAGGTGCCGGGCTTGACCGTTCGGTACGCGAAGTACATCGTGCCCGTGTCGGCGATCGTCCAGCCGCCGGCCTCGCGGCGTTCCCGGATCGAACCGTTCGCGGGGAACAGCGCGTTGACGTAGTTCGACGTCTGGCCGCCGGAGGATCTGTAGACGCCGACCGCCGTGGGACCGTCCTGCATGATCCGGTGGTCGGCGGGCTGGTCGTAGGCGCCGATCGGGGCGTTGCCCTGGTCGGTGGAGAGCCGGAACAACGGGTTGGCGGCGTCGGACTTCCAGCGGAGCACCACCGGCAGGTCCTCGATCCAGTTGTCGACCCGGCGGTACTGGACCTCGGTGCCCAGGCCCCAGGTGGGCCGCACATAGGTGGTGCGGTAGATGTCCATGGCGTGCCCGCTGGAGTTCTGCAGGGTGGCCTTGTGCGAGGTGTACGACTTGTCGGTCTTCCGGCCGATCCTCACGGCCAGTTCGGGTGGTGTGTAGGTTGTGCCCGGCCAGGCGACGAGCCCGGCGTATTCGAGGTTAGGGCGGTAGGCGGAGGGCGCGGGGTTGTCCGATTCGCCGACGCCCTGCTGGGCGCGGTGGGCGCCGAAGTAGGTCCAGGCGAGCGTGGAGTGGTCGGCGGGCCGCCATGTCGGGTCGTTGACCGCGGCCAGGTCGCCCTTGGCCCTGCTCTCAGAGGAGATCATGTAGCCGTCGATCCAGTCGTTCGCCCACTCGAACCACATGATGTCCATCGCCATCTTCACCTGGCGGCGCAGTCCGTCGTCGTCGGCCCACTGGTAGAGGGCGTTGAGGCAGAAGTACGTCATGAACGTGTACTCGGGGCTCTGGTACTCCGCCCAGCCGCGGCGCACACCCGCGTTCACCATCTCCAGGATGTTCGCCTTGTTGATGGCCTTCAGCCGCTCCCCCGCGTTCCCGTTGAGGTCGGCGAGGTCGGGGAAGTACTGGCCGACGAGGTATCCCGTGGCGTAGTTGCTCATCCGCAGGTTCTCGGTCTGCGGCAGCTTCTGGTAGGCGTAGGAGGCGAAGTAGTTCCGCACATGTCCGAGCATGGCGGCGTCGAACTGGTCGCCGGTCATGAGGTAGGCGTACATCTTCGCCATCGTCTTGTACTGCTCGTAGTCGTAGCTCTGGAACTGCGCGTCGAGTCTGGCGAGGTTCGTCGCCACGTTCTCGTGGTCGGCGAGCTGTGCGGTGTACGCCGCCACGTTGACGGCGCCGCTCTCCTCCTTCATGGCCTTGGCCTTGTCCCACAGCCACTGGGTGCGGGTCTGCCGGGTGCCGGGGTAGGGGGCGGGTTTCTCCGGCACGTACGGTCCGGTGGTGACGTCGAGGGGCGCGCTCATCGGGCTGACGTTGCCGCTGGCGTCCCTGGCCCGCACCGTGAACGTGTAGCGGGTCGCGGGCATCAGGCCGCCGATCACCGCCGAGGTGGTGCCGCCGACGACGGAGGCGGCCTGGTAGCCGTCGCGGAAGACGTCGTAGCCGGTCACGCCGAGGTTGTCGGTCGACGCGGTCCAGCCGAGCGAGACGGTGTCGGCGGACGCGCCCGCCCGGGTGAGCCCGCCCGGCGCGGTCGGCGGCTCGGTGTCGGTGACGCCTCCGTCCACCTCGTAGACACCCATGTTGTCGACGGTGATCGCCTCGTCGGTGCCGCCGGTGTCGACCCGTACCGAGAAGCCGAGTTCGACCGTGGAGATCAGCCGCTGCCCGCCGTTGGGCACGATGGTGAAGCGGTACTGCGCGATGTCGGTGTCGTCGACGCAGGACAGGGCGCCGGAGGTGTCGGTGTAGGCGGAGGTGGTCGTGATGCTCACCGCAGGCACGGGGAACCGGGGCACCAGGTTGTTGTCGAAGTTGCCGAACTGGATCTGCGCGTAGATGTCCTTGGCGACCGGCTTGTCGCCGGCGGCGCTCCGCATGAGGTCGTAGCGCAGGACGAACTGCCGCGCGGGGCTGCCGACGGGCTGCCGGTAGATCTCGTTGATGCGGTCCTTGAGTGTGCCGGTGGACCAGCGCCGGTAGAAGTAGCTGGAGAGATTGCTGCCTTGGGAGGCGTCGCGCAGTTCGAGGGCGTTGTCGCCGCCGACGCTCACGATCCGCTGGGAGCCTCCCGACGCCGGGTTCGACAGGGTCAGCGGGCTGGTGCCGCCGTCGAGTCCGGTGTCCATGTCCGCGGCGAGGAGGTTGACGGGCGGGGGATCGTCCGCCGCCCGGGCGGCCGTGCCGGGTGCCGCGAGCAGCACCGCGGCGCTCAGGCACGCCACCGTTCTCGTCAGGATGTTCATGGTCATCCTTTCGTTGGTGCGGGGTGAACTACTTGACGGCTCCCGTGACCAGGCCCTTGCTCCAGAACGACTGGAGGGAGACGAACATGGCGACGACCGGCACGACCGAGACGAGGGCGCCGGTGACGACGGTGGTGTAGCTGATGGGGTAGCCCTGCAGTTCGCGCCAGCCGACGAGGCCCACGGTCACCGGCTGGAGCCGGGTGTCGGCGAGCATCAGGGAGGGCAGCAGGAAGTTCGTCCAGATCGCGACGAACTGGAACAGGAACACCGTGACCATCGCCGGTGCCATGAGCCGGGCGCACATGGCGAAGATGCGCAGTTCCCCGGCCCCGTCGAGACGGCCCGACTCGATCAGCGCGTCGGGTACCGAGGAGGCGGCGTAGATCCGGCTCAGATAGACGCCGAAGGGGCTGACGATGCTCGGGATGAACACGGACCAGAAGGTGTTGATGGTGCCGGTGTAGCTGAACATCAGATACAGCGGGATGGCCAGCACGGGCGCGGGCAGCAGCACCGCGGCGAGCACCGTGCCGAAGACCGCCTCGCGTCCGGGGAAGGGGAACTTGGCGAGGGCGTAGCCGCACATGGCCGCCAGCAGGGTGGAGACGATGCCGCCGCCGACCGCGTACAGCAGCGAGTTGAGCAGCCAGCGCGCGTAGATGCCGCCCTGGGCCTGGAACAGTGTCTGGACGTTCTCCACGAGCGCGAAGTGCTTGCCGAACCAGAAGCCGTTGCCGGAGAAGATCTCTCCGTGGCCCTTGGTCGCGGAGACGACCAGCCACCACACCGGGAGCAGGAAGTAGACGGCGAAGAGGGACATGACGGCCAGGACGAGCAGCCGTGAGGCGGGGTTGACCGTCGTGAGCGGATGGGTGCGCGGGCGCCGCGCTCGCGCCTTCTCGGTCGTGGTTTCGGGGCGGGTGGGCGGTTGCAGGGTGGCGGTCATCAGTCGACGCTCCTGGCCGATGCGCGGAAGACGAACACGGACAGCACGCAGATCAGGGCGCCGAGGAGCACGGACTGGGCGGCCGCGTAGTGGAAGTCGTTGGCCGACAGGGAGCGGAGGGCGGCCATGATCGGGGTGTACGTGGAGGACAGGTTGGGGGCCACCGACTTCATGGTGGTCGGCTCGTTGTAGAGCTGGAACGTGCCGATGATGGAGAAGACGAGGGTGAGCAGCAGGGCCGGCCGGATCTGCGGGACCTTGATGAGCAGGGCGGCCTTCCAGCCGGAGCAGCCGTCGAGCGCGGCGGCCTCCATCGTCTCCTCGGGGACGGCCTGGAGCGCCGCGAAGATGAGGATCGTGTTGTAGCCGGTCCAGGCCCAGGTCAGGATGTTGGCGATGGAGAACGGCAGGGCGCCGTCGCTGACGAAGCTGATGTCGATGCCCAGCGAGGCGAACCCCTTGGTGATCGGGCTGAGGGTGGGCGCGTACAGGAACGACCAGACGAGGCCCGCGATCACACCGGGCAGCCCGTAGGGCACGAAGTAGGCGATCCGGAAGAACCTGCGTCCCTTGGAGGCCGCCGAGTCGATCAGCAGGGCCAGGACGAGCGCGATGCCGAGCATCACGGGCACCTGGATGACGCCGACGAAGGCGACCCTGCCGAGGGAGGAGAGGAAGTCGCCGTCGTGGAAGGCCCGGACGTAGTTGTCGAAGCCCGCGAAGACGGTGTCGGCGCCGCCGAGGCCGAGGCCGGAGCGTTGCACGGTGAAGAAGCTCTGCTCCACGGAGTAGACCGTGGGCACCAGGTAGACGAGGACGAAGAGCAGGAGGAACGGCAGGACGAACGGCGCGGCTCGCCGGAACTCGCGCAGGCGGCGCCGCCGGGTCGTCACGGAGGACACGGTCACCTTTTCTGTGGAAGGAGGATGACGACGGCGCGGGGTCCGTGCGGCCGGCGGGCCCCGCGGGGGCCGGGCGGGCCGGGCACGGTCCGCTCCGGTGCGGCCGCGGCCCGCGGGCGCGGGTGACCGGGCGGCCGGCCATGACGGGCCGCGGACGGCCGACGGCGCGTCAGGGCCCTTTCGCGGCCGTCATCCGCTGACGGAGAATCCCTGGGATCGCAGCGCGGTCACGGTGTTCTTCTGGGCGCCGTCCAGGGCGTCCTGGAACGTGGACCGCTTGGTGTGCACCTTGCCGAGTCCGTCCCCGAGCGCGGTCGCGGTGGTGGACATGACCGGGCCCCACATCCAGCCGGTGTTCACCTTGGCCGCCTCGTCGCGGAACAGCCGGTAGACGGGCCGGCCGCCGTAGTAGCTCTGCGGGGCGTCCAACGCCTTGTTGGCGAGGCCGGACTCGGAGGCCGGGAGGATGGCAGCGGAGGCGATCAGGTTGGACACGGACCCGGTGTCGGTCGACATCCACAGGGCGAACTGTGTGGCCTCCTTGGGCCGGTCGCAGTCCTTCATGACGGCCGTGGCCGATCCGCCCGAGTTGCCGACGGCGTCCGAGCCGTTCCAGCGTGGCATGGGTGCGACGGCCCACTTGCCCGCCGAACCGGCGGCGTTGTCGCGGATGAGGGAGGCGGACCAGACCGGACCGACCTCCGCCCAGACCTTGCCCTTGCTCCAGGCCGAGTACAGCGCGGCGTCGAAGGCGGGGTAGGAGGTGACGAGGTCCTTGTCGAACAGACCCTGCCAGTAGTCGGCGACCTTGGTGTTGGCGGCGCTGTCCAGCGAGACCGACCAGGCGTCGTCCTTGGCCCCGAACCACGGGGCGCCGCCCTGCCAGGCGAAACCGGCGTACAGATAGGGGTCGGTGGGGAGGTTCATGATGCGGGCCGACGGGTCGGCCGCCTTCACCGCGGCCGCCGCCCCGGTGAAGTCCTCCCAGGTCTTCGGCAGCGCTATGTGCGCCTTCTCGAAGAGGTCGGCGCGGTAGAACATGGCCATCGGCGCGGTGTCGACGGGCACGCCGTACGCCTTGCCGTTGACGCCGACGTTGCCCCACACCCAGTCGGCGAACTCGGCCCGGTTCGGCTTCACGTAGTCGCTGACGTCCTTCAGGACGCCGGCGGCGAGGAAGCTGGCGAACGTCTCGTAGCCGACCTGTGCCAGGCAGGGCGCCTTGCCGGCCTTGGCCGCGGTGAACATCTTGTCGTAGCCGCCGGCCCCGCCGTCGGTGATCGCCTCGTACGTCACATGGATGTCGGGGTGGGTCTTGTTCCACAGCGCGACGGACTTCTCGTAACCGGACGCCCAGCCCCAGAAGGTGATCTCGGCGGGGCCGGTGGAGCTCGTCCCGGTGCTGCCGTTGCATCCCGTCAGCACGATGCCGGCGGCGACGGCCGCTGCGGCGAGTCTCGCCGTTCGCATGACCATGTCTGCCTCTCAACTCTCTGGTGTGTGCGGCTCTGGTCGAACGGCGGGATACTTGCATACAAGCACCGGGCATGCAACGATCCTGCCGTGAATTCCCCTGAAGAAGCACGCACTTGGGAGAGATCGTCGGCCGACAGCGATCTTGTGCTGTCACCGGTCGTCCGGAGCCGGACGCGCACCCGGACATCGGATCTCGTCTACGACGAACTGGTCTCGGCGATCCGCGAACTGCGTCTCGTCCCCGGGGCCTCCCTGTCGGAGACGGACCTCGCCAACCGCCTGCACGTCAGCCGCACTCCGGTCCGCGAGGCCCTGGCGCGCCTCGTCGACGCCGGACTGGTCCATGTGGTGCCCCAGGTGGGCACCCGGGTGGGGCTGATCCGGCTGCGCGACGTCGAAGAGGCGCGCTTCGTCCGCGAGAGCCTGGAGGTCGCGGCCTTCGAGGTGGCGTGCGCCGAACCGGCACCCGACGTCAGCGCGCTGCGCGAACTGCTCGACCGCCAGGAACACAGCTACCGCACCGAGGACTACGCCGCGTTCTTCGCCGCCGACGAGGCACTGCACAGCGAGATCTTCTCGCTCAGCGGCTACCCCGGAGCCTGGCAGGCCGTGCAGCGGATGAAGCTGCAACTCGACCGGTTGCGCCGGCTCGCGCTGCCCGACGCCGCCGCCATGCGGGAACTGATCGACGAGCACCGGCTGATCGTGGACGCGCTGGAGAACGCCGACGCGACCGCGGGCCGCGCCCTGATCAGCCGGCACGCCAGGCGCGCGCTGGAGCGCGGCCCGGCGCTGCGCGCCCAGTACCCGGGCTACTTCACCGAATGAGCACCACGACGGGCACCGCGGATCCGGGGCCCGGAAAGGACCTTGCCACGTGAGCGGATTCGACGGACGGACGGTCCTCGTCACCGGCGCGGGCCCCGGCATCGGCCTCGCGATGACCCGCCAGCTCCTCGACGAGGGGGCGAGGGTGTACGCGGCGGACCTCGACCCGTCCGGTGTGCCGGACGGATCCATCGCGGTGACGGTGGACGTGACCGCACCCGGCTCCTCCGCGGCGGCGGTCTCCCGGGCGGTGGCCGAGACCGGCGCGCTGCACGTCCCGTGCAACAACGCGGGCGCTTCCTCGACCACGGACCCCGTCAACTGCACCGTCGAGGAGTGGGAGCACACCTTCGCGGTCAACAGCCGCGGGGTCTTCCTCGGCACCGAGTTCGCGCTGCCGCACATGCCGGCCCAGCGGCACGGCGCGATCGTCAACACCGCGTCCGTGGCGGGCCTGGTCGGCCTGGCCGGACTCGTCGCGCGGCAGCCGATGGGCCGGCTCGGCACCCCCCTCAAGATCGCCGCGGCGGCGCTCCATCTCGCCTCGGACGAGGCGGAGTTCATCACCGGCACGGAACTGGTCGTCGACGGCGGACTGCTCGCCGCCTGACGGCCGGCCCCTACCAGCGAACGGATCACCATGAGAATGATGCGGATCGGACCGCCCGGCGCCGAACGGCCCGTCGCCAAGTCACCGCACTGCGTCGTGGGCCCCGACGACGAGGTGCTGCTGCCCCGCGGTGCGCACAAGACCGACTGGGAGGTGGAGTTGGCGGTCGTGATCGGGCGTCGCGCCCGGTACCTCGACTCCCCCGCCGACGCGCTGCGGCACGTCGCCGGTTACGCCGTCTCCAACGACGTCTCCGAGCGCGCCCTGCAACTGGAGACCAGCGGCGGCCAGTGGTCCAAGGGCAAGAGCTGCGAGACCTTCAATCCGCTCGGCCCCTGGCTGGTCACCCCCGACGAGGTGCCCTCGCCGCAGGCGCTCGGCCTGCGCTCCTGGGTCAACGGCGAGCCCCGGCAGGCGTCCAGCACCAAGGACATGGTCTTCGACGTCGCCACACTGATCCACGAACTCAGCCAGTTCACCGTCCTGGAACCGGGCGACGTCATCAACACCGGCACGCCCGAGGGCGTCGCGCTGTCCGGCCGGTTCCCCTACCTCAAGGAAGGCGACGTCATGGAGTTCGAGATCGACGGACTCGGCCGGCAGCGACAGCGGGTCGGTCGCGCATGACCGTACGGCTCTCCCTCGGCCACATCGACACCTACGACGCCCGGATCGCCACCTTCGCCCACCAACTCGGGCTCTCCGGCGTGCAGTTGCACACCCCGGACGTGCTGCCCGGAACCGACGGCTTCTGGGGCCCGGCCGAACTGCGCGCCCTGCGGGAGCGCTGCGACGCCGACGGACTGGCCATCGACGGCCTGGAGAACGTCCCGCTCGCCCACTTCTGGAAGATCCAGCGCGGCCTGCCCGGCCGCGACGAGCAGATCGAGAACTACCAGCGGACGATCCGCAACCTCGCCGCCGTGGGGATCGACCTGCTCGGCTACAACTTCCTCGCCACCTACGTCTGGCGCACCGACATGTCCGCACGGGGCCGCGGCGGCGCCCGGGTCACCGCCTTCGACCTGGCCGACGTGCACCGGGGCAACGCGCTCGCCGGGTACCGGCTGACCCCGGACCACCCGGTGGAGGAGCCCATCAGCGCCGACCGGATGTGGGCGAACCACCAGTACTTCCTCGACGCCGTGCTGCCCGTCGCCGAGGAGGTGGGGGTGCGGCTGGCCCTGCACCCCGACGATCCACCGACCGACGCACCGCTCGGCGGCACGGCCCGGATCTTCACCTCGCCCGACGCCCTCGTGCGGGCCCACGCCCAGGCCGGCGGCAGTCCGTCCTGGGGGCTGAACCTGTGTCTGGGCACCGTGTCGGAGATGGCCGGCGAGCACAGCGTCAACGAGGTCATCGACCGGCTCGGACCGGCCATTTTCTACGTCCACTTCCGGGACGTAGACGGCACGGTGCCCCGCTTCAGCGAGTGTTTCCTCGGCGAGGGCAACCTCAATCCGGCGCGGGTGATCCGCAGGCTCGCCGACGCCGGCTTCGACGGGTTCCTCATCGACGACCACGTACCGGCCATGATCGGGGACCTGGACACCTGGGGCGACATCTCGTCCGAGGCGTACTGCAGCCGCGGCCGGGCGCACGCCATCGGCTATCTGCAGGGCGTCCTGAACGGACTGGGTCTCGACTGACCGCACCCGTACCGCCGTCGGGCACCGGACGGATCGTCCGGTGCCCGACGACGTTCCCGGCGGCTCAGCGGGCCCGTCGCAGCACCCGCGCCCCGCCCGCCGGCACCGTGACCGGGCCCTCGTGCACCGACCCGTCCAGGAGGTCGGTCCCCGCGCCGGGCACCGTGGCGGCGGTGTCGCCGTGGTTGATCAGGAAGACGTAGTCATGGGCGGCCGAGCGGCGCGTCACGGTCTCCAGCCCGCCCGCGGACTCCACCGCCGTCGCACCGGACCGCTTGACGAGCTGGGCCACCAGGGCCGCCCGCGCCGCATCCGGCAACTCCACGCCCACGTACCAGGCTTCGCCCGCGGCGCGCGTCGCACGGGTGATCGCGGGGCTGCCCGCGATGTCACCGCCGACGTACCAGCCCTCGGCCTCGGCGTCCATGAGCTGGATCTCCTCGTGCCAGGTGGCGACCCGGGCGGGCCCGGTGACGCCGTCGATGTCCACGCGGTCACCGTCCACCAGCGGCCCGAACTCCTCCACACGCACCCCCAGCAGGTCGCGGAACGCGCCGGGGTAACCGCCGAGCCGCACCCGGTCGAGCCGATCGACGATCCCGGAGAAATAGGTGACCAGTACGGTCGCGCCCGCCGCCACGGCACCGGCGAGGGCCGCCGCGTCCGCGTCGGACACCAGGTAGAGCAACGGCACGACGATCAGCCGGTATCGCGACAGATCCGCCGACGGCGGCACGACGTCGGCGGTGACACCGGCCTCCCGCAGGCTCCCGTACCAGCGCAGGGCGGTCTCCGAGTACGACAGGCCGTTGTGCGGATGCGACTCGCGTTCGGCGGCCCACCACGACTCCTCCGAGAACAGCACCGCGCAGTCCGCGACCACCTCGCTGCCGAGCACTTCAGCGCAGGCGGCCAGTTCCGCACCGAGCGCCAGGACCTCACGGAACTTCCGGCTGTCGGCGCCGGCGTGCGGCAGCATCGCGGAATGGAACCGCTCGGCACCCGCCCGGGCGGCCCGCCACTGGAAGAAGCAGATCCCGTCGGACCCGCGGGCCAGATGCGCGAGCACGTCCCTGCGCAGCCGTCCAGGGCCCTTGGCCGGGTTGACCGGCCGCCAGCTGGTGGCTCCCGTGGCCGTCTCCATGAGCAGCCACGGCCTGCCCTTCGCCAGACCTCGGGCGCGGTCGGCCGAGAACGCCAGCTCGGCCTGGGCGTCACCGGCCGGCCTCGGATAGTGGTCGCTGGCCACGAGGTCCATGTCGTCGGTCCACGAGCTGTAGTTCATGTTCTTGCCCGCGTCGAACAGCACCAGGTTGGTGGTGACCGGCACCTCCGGGGTGATGCGCCGCAACACTTCGGTCTCCGCTCGCAGTTGCGCGCGCAGCTGGTCGGAGCTGAACCGGTCGAAGTCGAGGACCTGGGTGGGGTTGGAGTCGGTGAAGGTCAGCCGGGGCGGCTGGATCTGCTCCCACGCCGAGTAGGTCTGGCTCCAGGCGCCGGTGTTCCAGGCGGCGTTCAGCTCCTTCAGCGAGTCGCCATATCGGTCCCTGAGCCAGGCCCGGAAGGCCACGGCGCTCGCGTCGCCGTAGCAGCGCGCGTTGTGGCCGCCGAGTTCATTGGACACATGCCACAGGGCGAGCGCGGGGTGTTCGCCGTAGCGCTCCGCCAGCTTCTCGACCAGCGCGAGCGAGTGTTCGCGGTAGACGGCCGACGACGGCGACCACGCCTGGCGTCCGCCCTGCGCCATGGTCCTCCCGTGCCGGTCGACGGGCAGCACCTCGGGGAACATGGTGGTCAGCCATGGCGGCGGCGACGCGGTCGCGGTGGCCAGATCGACGGCGATGTCATGCGCGTGCAGCAGGTCGAGCACCCGGTCGAGCCAGCCGAAGTCCCAGCGGCCCGGCGCCGGTTGGAGTGTGGACCAGGCGAAGACACCGACCGTCACGAGGTTGACGCCCGCCGCGCGCATCAACCGGACGTCCTCGGGCCACACACTCTCGTCCCACTGCTCGGGGTTGTAGTCGCCGCCGAAGGCGACGGGTTCCCCGCCGAACCGGTCGAGGACGTTGACGGGCCATCGGATCCACTCACCCGGCACGAGTTCTCTCCTTCACTGCCCGACGGACGGATCGGCTCTGTCCGCCGGACGGACACCACAACAGGACGGAAGACACCAAGACTTCGAAGCGCACGAAGAACATGAAGTGCACGAAGACATCAAAGAAGACCAAGAAAGGGGACATTGCCCCGAGGACCGCCGATGTGCGGACCGAGTACAGACTAGCGGGCCGAGACAACGTTGTTTAGAGTGTGGGCGGCGCCACCGGAGGCAACCGTCTGGTGCACACACCCAGGGAGTGGATCGTGGCGGAGTTCGACGGCAAGGTGGCCATCGTCACCGGTGGGTTCAGCGGCATCGGGCACGAGACCGCCCGGCTGCTCGCGGCGCGCGGCGCCACGGTGGTGGCCGCCGGTCTCCCGCCCCGGCACGGCGGTGCGGCCGACCCCTTGCCCGCCACCGTGCGCGGCGTCGAGGTGGACGTCACCGACGAGGCCGCCGTCGCCCGGCTCGTCGGCGACATTGCCGAGACCCACGGCGGACTCGACGTGCTCGTCGCCGCCGCCGGCATCCAGCGCTACGGCACCGCGGCGGACACCGCCGCGGGCGAGTGGAACGACGTCCTCGCGGTCAACGTCACCGGCGCCTTCCACGCCGTCAAACACGCCCTGCCCCACCTGCGGGCCCGCGGCGCGGGCTCGATCGTGATCGTCTCGTCGGTCCAGGCGTTCGTCACCCAGACCTCCGTCGCCGCCTACACCACCAGCAAGGGAGCGCTCAACGCGCTCGCCCGGTCGATCGCGGTCGACGAGGCGAAGCACGGGATTCGGGCCAACGCCGTCTGTCCCGCCTCGGTGGACACGCCGATGCTGCGCGCATCGGCCCGGGCCTTCTCCGACGGCAGCGACACCGCCGCCCAGGCGCTCGTCGAGGCATGGGGCGGGATGCACCCGCTGGGACGGGTCGCGCGACCCGAGGAGGTCGCCGAGGCCATCGCCTTCCTGGCCGGCGACCGGTCCAGCTTCATCACCGGTGTCTCGCTGCCCGTCGACGGCGGTCTGCTCGCCAACGCCGCGGTGGCGCTGCCCGATTGAGCCGGGCCCGGCACCCGGGCCGCTTCCGGCCGGCCGAGGACACCCAGGGACAACGGAGGACTCCGGGATGACGCCAGAGATCGCGGTCCGCGCGCGGGCCCGCGTCGGTGAAGGGCCGGTGTGGGACGCCGGTCGGGGCCTGCTGCACTGGGTGGACATCCCCGCGGGGCACATCCACACCAGCGCCCCGGCGACCGGCCGGACCACCAGCCTCTCGCTGCCGACCCACGTCGGAGCGGCGGTGCCCCGGCGCGGCGGAGGTTTCGCCGCGGCCACGGCCGAGGGGTTCGCCTCGGTCGACGCCGACGGAACCGCGACCGTACGGCGGGCGGTCCTGCCCGACGGCGAGCGCATGAACGACGCGAAGTGCGATGCCCGCGGGCGGCTGTGGGCCGGGAGCACCGCGCTGGACTTCCGGCACGGCAGGGGCGCCCTGCACGTCCTTCTGCCCGACTGGACCAGCCGGGTGGTCCTCGCCGGCCTGACGCTGCCCAACGGGCTCGGCTGGAGCCCCGACGGCCGCACCTTCTACCTCGCCGACTCGATCGCCGGGGAGGTCTACGCCTTCGACACCGACCCCGGGGACACCGTCCTCGCCCGCCGCCGCACGCTGGTGCGGATCCCGCAGCGGGCCGGACTGCCGGACGGGCTCACCGTCGACGCCACGGGATGCCTGTGGATCGCCCTATGGGGCGGCGACCGCGTCGTGCGCGTCTCGCCGGAGGGCGATCTGCTCGCCGAGGTCCCGATGCCGGTGCACCAGCCGTCCTCGTGCGCCTTCGGCGGACCCGGTCTCGACGTCCTGTATGTGACCTCCGCCCGTGAAGGGCTCGAACTCGCCGACGACGACGTGGCGGGCTCCGTGTTCGCCGTCGGCCGGACGGGCGCGGCGGGGCTGCCGTCGACGGCGTTCGCCGGCTGAAGCGGGCCGTGGCACGCCACAGGACCCCCTGAGCTTCGAGACAACGTTGCCTCGAAGGGTGGCACTGGCTCAGCCGAGCGGCATCGTGCAGAAGCCCCCGCCCACCCGGTGGTTGCGCGGGTCCGCCGGATCGTAGGCCGTGGCACCGGGGATCGATGCCGCGTACCGCTCGGCGTCGTCCTCGGGGTGGTAGCCGATCGCCTCCGCCTCCTTCAGCGACCACCAGCGGCGGGTGTTGCCGGAGACCCCCCACAGCACCCGGAACCCGGCGGGAGCGGCGCGCAGACCGGCCTCGACCAGCCGGGCCGCGTCACCCGGCGACAGCCAGACGGCCAGGTCCTCGGGGGCGAGCGGCAGCGGCCGGAACGCGCCGATCCGCAGGCAGGTCACATCGATGCCGAACCGCGAGTGGTAGAGGCTGCCCAGCGCCTCGCACGCCGCCTTGCCCACCCCGTAGTAGGTGTCCGGGCGTGGCGGCACGTCCGCGGGCAGCATGCCGTCGACCGTGTAGTCCATGGCACCGCGGGTGTGGAATCCCACGGCGTGGATGCTCGACGCGAGCACCACCCGGGGCACCCGCCGCCGGCGCACGGCCTCCAGGACCCGCAGCGTCCCTTTGACGTTGATCTCGGCGATCCGCTCCCAGGTCGCCTCTCCGGCGAGGCCGCCCAGGTGGAGCACCGCGTCGACGTCCCGGCAGGCCGCGTCGATCGCCTCCGGGTCGGTGAAGGACGCCCGCACGATCTCGGCGTCCTCCCCCGGCGCGGGCGGGCCGGCCTCGGCGATGTCCAGCAGCCGCAGCGTACGGCCCGGCCGGGCCAGGCGCGGTCGCAGTTCCCGTCCCAGGCGGCCAGCGGCGCCGGTGACCAGGATCCGCTGCCGGGTCACGGGACCTGCCCGACACCGTCGGCGAGCGCGGGCAGCGGCGGGGGCGGGGCCTGTTCGTCGTAGGGCGGCGGGGTCGTGTGGGCGGGGACGTAGGGCGGCTGGTTGTAGGTGTGCTGTCTGCGGAAACTCAGGTCCGTGCGCGGATACCAGTGGCGGGTACTGCGCGGGTCGGTGTCCACGGGGGCCGAGCGCGGGCCCACGCCGTTGCCGTTCTCGGCCGCGACCGCGTACTCGTACACGATCACGTCCGCCGCCTCGGCGGCCGTGTCCGGCCCGTCGGGTCCGGGGACGACGCCGGGCGCGTCGTCGGTGTGCCGGAAGCCGAGTCCCGCGAAGATCTCGCGATACGTGTGCTCGCCCCTGCGGCGCCGGTAGAGCCGGTAGCGGCCGGCACCCAGGACCTCGCCCCAGGTCAGGGTGACCGTGCCGGTGCCGAGCCGCAGCCGCAGCCCGTCCGGCGGTTCGGGGGCGTGCCGGCCGGCGTAGACCGGGTAGTCGGCGCCAGGCTCGGCGCGGCGGTCGGCGTTCTGGGCGACGACCCGGACGTGGTACTTCTCGCCGTCGGTGAGGCCGGTCAGCCGGCAGGGGCTGTGTTCGGTCTCGGCGCATGTCGTCCAGCCGGTGCCGCCGTCCGCGCTGAGCTGTACGAGGTGGCTGTCGGCGGCGGCCGGTGCGGTGAAGTGCACGATCGCGCCGCCGGGAACGGTGTGTGTCCGCACGATCTCGGCGGGCACGGGTTGCGGTCGCCGTCGTGTCAGCTCCCAGCGGTGCCGGCCGCGGGGCAGCCGCACGGTGACGGTGTCCTTGGTCAGGGCGGAGTGTGCCGCCCTGGCACCGTCGATGTAGAAGGCGGCCGCCGGGTCGAGTCCGGTGCGGATCCACAGGCGGACCGAGGTGTCCGCGGCGGCCTCGAAGACGCCCCCGCACTCGGCGGGGTCCCGGTAGCGGACGCCGATGGCGAGTCCGTCGTCGTCGGTCACAAGGAGCAGGTCGCGGGTTCCCACGGCGCTGCCGCGGAACAGCGTCAGTTCCCGCAGTCCGTCGTCGAAGAGCCGGATCGCGCCGGCCGTACCGGAAAACCGCAGCCCGTCCTGCGCGAACTGGACCGACTTCGGCTGGAGATGGGTCGCCGCCTCGTAGCGGAACACGTGATCGAGGCTGTGCGGGGTGCGGATGCGGGCGCCCCAGGGCGTCGTCCGCTCGGGGGCGATCACCAGGTCGTCGCGGTGGCTGACGACGGCCAGGGTGTCGCCGTTGTCGCCGTCGGCCCTGCCCTCCAGGCGCACACCGCGGGACACGTCGGTCGTCCAGGAGCCGCCGCCGAGGGCGCCGTCGGTGCGTACCCCGCGCACCACGTGGATGAACGGCATGCGCTCCGCGAGGTGGGCACAGCCGTTGGCGTCGTGCGCGGTGGCGGTGGTGAGCACGGACCATGTCCACACCATGCGCTGGTTCGGCGCGAACGCGTCGTAGGTGACGAGGTAGTCACTGCCCATGAGGAGCACGCCCCGGCTGCGGTAGAGGCCGCCCACGGGGCCGTGCGGGTCGGAGGTGATCTCCGCGTACTGGGCGCCTTGGAGGTCGTGGAGGGGAGAGTCGAGGGTGTGGGGGCCGATGGAGCGGTAGCGGCCGTCCTTCCAGACCGCGCACGAGGTGACGTAGGTGGCGTCCGGTGCCCTGCGGTCGCCGGCGTCCTCCGGGCCGTGGCCGCTGTAGGAGTGGCCGGCGGCGTAGTAGTAGAGGTGGCCGCAGCCGTTGTCGTCGGCGACGCCCCAGCGGTAGTTGGGGCCGCGGTCCACCTGCTGGAGGAAGACCGCGACCTCGTCGGGGCCGTCGACGTCCGCGCGGAGCGTGACGCCGTACCCGGTGTACTTCGTGCTCCTCAGACGGGGGTTGGTGCCCTGGTTGCCGACGGTCCGCACGAGGGCGTGCCACGGGTCCGGCGCGCCGTGCGGGCTGTCGAGCCGGCGGGCGGACGCGTCGCTCGCCCACAGCAGGTGCTCGGCGACGAGCGGGCGGTAGCGGCGCAGTGCCTCGCCGAGCAGCCGCAGTTCGATGGGCGGACGGCGCGGCCAGAACGCGTGGGCGCCCTGTGGGGGGTGCAGCCGGCGTCGCTCGCCGTCCGGGCTGGTTTCGACGGGCGCGGTCAGGGCGTCGACCAGCCAGCCGCCGACCGCCGCGAGTTCCGGTGTGGCGAGGCGGTTGCGGCCGTCGGTGAGCTGTCCGAGGGCGTTGCCCTGGGTGGCGGGGCGCAGGAACGCCCAGACATAGGTGGCCAGGCTCTCGGTCCAGCGGCCGGCCCGTGCGCCACGGGCCGGCAGGGCCGGGCGGGTGTGGAAGACCCCGGCGAGTTCGGCGAACTTCTCGAACCCGTCGAGCCATTGCGGCGCCGCCTCGTGGTCAGGGAAGAGCCAGGCGAGGCAGGCGAGCGCGGCCTTGCCGTCGGCGAGGAAGTTGGGGTGGCCGCCGATCATGTGCCGCAGCGGGCCGATCTCCTCGCCCGCCGAGACATAAGCGGTCAGCAGCAACAGGGCGTCGACGCGGGCGCGTTCGTCCGGTTCGAGGCGGTCGGCGAGGCGGTCGTAGCCGTCGAGCAGCCGGTCGTAGAGCGGGCGTTGGCCGATGTTCAGGTATCCGGGGAGTTCGTTGACGCCCTGGGCGATGAGCCGCGGGCCCTCGGGTCCTGTGAACAGCGCGGCGGTGAACTCCTCGGGCGTCCTGAACTCCCCTTCGTGGCACAGCCGCTGGGGTCGTCGTCCCGCGTAGGTGAGGTTCCAGTCCTTGACGCGGTCGAGGCTGAGGGTGCCCTGCCAGTGGTGCAGGAACCGCATACGGCTGGACGGGTGGGCGGCGCCGGCCGGCTGGGCGCGCAGCACCTCCAGGTCGCGCTCGTGGTCGTAGAACGCGAGGGCGGTGGTGCGGGTGCCGGAGCGCAGCGGCCAGGTCCAGTGCAGTACGCCGTCGTACCGGAAGCGGATCTGCAGGGTGTCGGAGGAGGCCCAGGACGCGTAGCCGCGGTCGTCCCAGTGCGCGTGGTCGCGGATGAAGACACCCATCGCGTCACCGCGGGCGGCGTCCCAGAACGTGGCGTGCGGCCGGACGTTCCAGGCGTGGCTCGGCGCGTAGGGGCCGACGGTGAACGCCATGTCCACCTCCGGGCGTTCCGTACCGCCCGGCCCGGAGAACGAGGGGTCCTCGCCGCTGTCGCCGAGGACGATGGGCTCGTCGATGCCGAGCCAGTGGTACAGCTGTGGCGATCCGGCGTCGGCGTGGTCGGCCGGGGACTGCGACAGCGGCCAGGTCGAGGAGAAGCGGTGGCTCGGCGTGACCCCGTCCCAGGTCAGCTCCCAGGCGGTGGCCTCGGAGTCGAGCGCGGTCATCTCCTCGGACAGCTCGACGTAGTCGCAGCCCTGGAGGCAGCGGACCGTGACCGTGTACGCGGCTCGGCTCGCGAACCGGTAGCTGATCTCGTGGGTCGCGAACAGCGGGCCCGCCTCGACGCGGCGCACGTCCAGACGGGCGAGGCGTTCGCCGCCGCAGCGCAGTGCGGACGTGCCCACCCAGCCGTGTCCGCGGTCCAGTTGCAGGACGGGCCCCGGCACGGCGCCGTCCGGGTGGCGGCCCGGGGACGGCAGCCGGATCCGCAGCGGCCCGCCGGCCACGACGACGCCGTCGCCGTCCGCGTCGACGCGCACCGGCCGCGGGACGTCGGCGTACGGCAGCGAGTCGTCGGCGCACAGGGTGACGTCGTACGAACCCCCGGAGGGCAGGTCGGTGAAGAAGCACACGACGGCCGAGGCCAGGTGCCCGTCCGCGAGGCGCACCTGGGACAGCTGGAACGGTACCGGCCGGCCCGACCGGTCCACCAGCCGCAGCTGTTCGGGCCGCAGGGCCGGCCGGGGCCAGCGGACCGGGTGGTGCAGCAGCGTTCTGGGCCAGGCGAACTCCGGATGGCGCAGCGCGTCGGTGTACCGGAACCGTACCCGGTCGGCGTCCGCGGGCCATGGTGTGACCTTGGCTGTCACGGTCGTTCCCCTTTCCCGGCGTCCCCGGCGTCCCCGGCGGGCGGTCCGGCGGTGACGCCCTGGGTGCCGAACGCGGCGCCGCCCGCGACGCCTTCGACGAGATGGCGCTGGAGCAGTACGAACAGCAGCAGGATGGGTGCCGCCACGATGAAGGTGCCGGCGGCGATCAGCGGCCAGTTCTGGGTGTACTCGCCGAAGAAGGAGTACAGCCCGCGGGTCACCGGCCACAGTGCCGCGTCGGAGAGCATGACCAGCGGCAGGATGAGGTTGTTCCAGGCGTGCACGAACCCGAAGATGGCGAACGTGGCCAGGGCGGGTTTCATCTGCGGGAGGATGATGGTGAAGATGAAGCGCACATAGCCGCAGCCGTCCAGTGCGGCGGCCTCGTCCATCTCGCGCGGGATGCCCTTGATGTAGCCGACGAAGAAGAAGAAACCCGCGCCGGACAGGCTGGTCAGGATCAGGTATCCGGCCATGCTGTTGTACAGGTGGAGCGAACGGGCCTCGATGAACAGGGGGATGAGGCCGCCGGGCAGGAACCCGGAGAAGACGAAGAACGTGTACAGCAGGTTGGACCGCTTGAAGTAGCCGCGGGAGATGGGGAAGGCCAGGAAGACGCCGAGGATCAGGGTGACCGTGTCGGGGATGATCGCGTAGATCAGGCTGTTGACCATCTGCCGGCCGAAGTTCCCCTGTTTCCACGCGGTGGTGAAGCTCTCCGTGGTCCAGGGGTCCGGCAGTCCGGTGGGGTTCTGCAGGAAGCCGGTGTACGTCTTGAACGCCTGGAGCAGCATGTACACCAGCGGCAGCGCGAACAGCAGAGCGGCGATCGCGAAGCAGATCAGGTTCACGCCGGCGGCCTTGGCCGCTCTGCCGGGCGGGGTGGAGCTCTTCACAGCGAGATCTCCCGTCGGCGCAGGGTGAACAGGAGGCCGCCGCCGATCACCACGGTCAGGAAGAACTGGAGCATGGCCAGCATGGAGCCGTAGCCGAGCTGGCTGTCGCCGCCGAACGCCGACTGGTACATGTACAGGCCCAGGGTCTTGGTGCCGAAGTTGCCGCCGGTGAGGACCATGATCAGCGCGTATTCGCCGAGCGTGCCCATCGCCGTGAGGAATACGGTCACCGTGGTGGCCGGGGCGAGCAGCGGCCAGGTCACATGGCGGAACACGCGCAGCCGGCCGGCGCCGTCCATGGCCGCGGCCTCGTAGACGGAGGGCGGGATGTTCCGCAGCCCGGCGATGTAGATGAGCATCGAGTAGCCGGAGAACATCCAGACGTTCACGAGGATCACCAGCGGCAGGGCCAGGGTGCCGGATCCGAGGAACGACGACGTGGTGCCGAAGACGCCGTGCACGATCTTCTCCACCGGGCCCGAGTAGGGGTCCAGCATGAGGGAGAAGACGGCGCCGACCACCGCGACCGAGAAGATCTGCGGCATGAAGATGATCGCGCGGTAGACGGTGTACGAGCGTCCGGGCCGGTTCAGCAGCAGGGCGAGTCCGAGCCCGAACGCGGTCTGCAGCACCGTCACGCCGACCACGTAGATCAGCGTCACCCGTATCGCGTCCCCGACGGCGGACGACAGGGACGTGAACGCCGCCTGGTAGTTGCACGGACCGCAGATGTTCAGGGGGGTGCCCGGCAGCCCGGAGTAGCGGGTGAACGAGTACCCGATGGTGGCGAGCGACGGGTACAGCCCGAACAGGAGCCATCCCGCTCCCGGTATCGCGATGCTGGCCCAGGGGATGAACCGCCGTGTCCGCCGCGTTCCGAAGGGGCAGCGTGCCACTTGGGCCCTCCTTTCCGAGGGTGCGTGCGCTACTTGCCGACCGACGTGCGGTACGCCGAGGCGGAGCGGGACAGGATGGTGTCGATGCTGTCGCCGCCGATCGGCGCCAGCTTGTAGAAGTCGGGGCCGAGCGCGTCCTGGGGTGCCCCGGCCGGTGTCCAGGGGTTGGTGAGCTGCGGGAAGGCGTCGTCCATGTGGGAGTCGAGCCAGTCCATCCACGGCAGGCCGGTGTTCTTCAGCGCGGGCTGGGTGGAGATGGAGCCGGTCGCGGCCAGCCACTCCTTGTAGTTCTCCGGCTCGGAGAACAGGGCCAGCCACTCCATGGCCAGGTCCTTGTGGGGTGCCGTCTTCGGCACGACCCAGGTGAGGTCCGGTTTGAACGCGACCCGGTTGGCTGCCGGGTCGTCGGTGCCGGGCAGGGTGAAGAACCCCATGTTGAGCTTGGGGTTGGCCTGTTGGATGGTCAGCCCGTCCCAGGAGCCGTCGAGCAGGAACGGGTAGTCGTCGCTCTTCGCCGCCCACACACCCGGGGCGGTCTGCTGGGACACACCCGCGGCTCCCGGCTCGATGTAGCGCAGGACCTTCTGGTGCCGTTCGGAGATCTCCTTGTAGACCGGGTCCTTCCAGGACTGGGTGCCCTTCCAGAACGCGACGGCCCGGTCCTCGGACACCTTGACGGACTCCGTGGGCCGATGCCCCTTCATGAGTGTCTGGTTGGCGACGCCCTGCCACACACCGCCGTGCATGCCGTCCTTCGCGGACACGAAGATCGGTGTGATGCCGGCCTTCTTCAGGGTCTCACAGGCGTCGAGGAACTCCTGGAAGGTGGTGGGCAGGGCGATGTGGTACTTCGCGAGGAGGTCCTTCTTGTACCAGAGGGCGCCCGCACCGACGTACTCGGCGGCCATCACGCCGTACACGCCGCCCTTGTAGCCGGCCGCGGCGGCCTGCACCGCCGGGTCGTAGTGCTTCATGAACGGCTGGTCCTTGAGGTCGGTCAGCTGTCCCGACGTGATGAGGGCCGCCGCTCCCCCGGGCTTGATGTCGGTGTAGTCGGGGGCGAAGCCCTGCTGGGTCGGGGCGAACTGGGCGAGTACGTCGACCGACTTGGACTGCAGCATGCTGTTCCACAGCTGCTGCCAGGTGCCGTTGACGGTCGGCGCGGTCTGCAGTTTGACCTTGACCCCGGGATGTTCCTTCTCGAAACGGGCGTTGAGTTTCTTGGTGAACTCGACGGCGCCTGGGTTCGTCCACTCGGCGACGGTCAGGGTGACGTTCTGCTGCGAGCCGCCGCCGGTGTCCGAGGACGGGGTGGTGCAGCCGCTGAGGACGACGGCCAGGGCCGCGCTCGCGGCGAGGATCGAGGCGGGGGTGCGGGTTCTCATGCGTGGTGCTCCTTCGGACATCGGTCAGGGGCGTTGCAGGGCGCCGTCCGCTCGGCGCGGGGGCCGCCACGCCCGCCCGGGTGCGGCGGGCCGGGGCGGGAACTTCCGGGCCAGTCCTTCGTCGAGGTCGATGCCGAGTCCGGGCGCGCCGTTCGGCCACAGGTGCCCGTCGCGGATCTCGGGGCAGCCGGGGAAGACCTCGCGCACGGCCGGGGCGAACAGATGCTGCTCCTGGATCCCGAAGTTCGGGGCGGCCAGGTCCAGGGCTAGGTTGGCGGCATGGCCGACCGGCGAGACGTCGCCGGGCCCGTGCCAGGCGGTGCGCACGCCGAACAGCTCGCACGCGCCGGCCAGCCGCCAGGCCGGGGTGATGCCGCCGATCGCGGAGATGTGCACACGGATGAAGTCGCACAGCCGCTCCTGGACGACGGGCCGGTACTCCGCGGGGTTGGTGAACAGCTCGCCGATCGCGATCGGCGTCACGGACCCGGCGCGCAGGATCCGCAGCCATTCGATGTCCTCCGGCGCGACCGGGTCCTCCAGGTAGAACAGGTCGTACGGTTCGAGGTCCCGCGCGATGCGTACGGCGTCCGTGGGGTGCACCCGCTCGTGCACGTCGTGGATCAGCTCGGCCTCCGTGCCGATCTCCTGCCGCAGATGCTCGAACAGGCCCCGCACGGTGCGCCGGTAGGCGGCGGGGTCCCAGGCGTTGGGGGTCAGCGGCGGGCGGGCACCGGCGCGGGCCTCGGCGGCCGGTGCCCCGTAGGTGCCGGCCCCGGGGACGGCGACCTGGCAGCGCACATGCCGGTAGCCCTCGGCCATCAGGGCCCTGACCTCGTCGGCGGTCTCCTCGGCGTCCCGTCCGGCCGCGTGCGCGTACAGCGGCACGGCGGTACGGCACCGGCCGCCGAGCAGCTGCCACACCGGCAGGCCGGCCTGCTTGCCCTTGATGTCCCACAGCGCCATGTCCACTCCGGACAGGGCGTTGTTGAGCACCGGACCCGAGCGCCAGTAGCCGCTCACGTGCAGGGTGGCCGCGATGTCGGTGATGTCCGCGGGGTCACGGCCGATCAGCTGGGGTGCCAGGTACTCGTCGACCGCGGTGGCCACCGCCGCGGCCCGCTGCGTGAAGGTGGCGCAGCCCAGTCCGTACAGCCCGGGTTCATCGGTGTCGACCCGGACGACGACGAGGGTGGTCCCGGCCGGCGCGGTGAGAACCGCACGAACAGAGGTGATCCGCACCCCACCCGAAGCCCCCCAGGGCGGCTCGACGTCCTTGTCGATGGTGTCACTCACAAGCATGCCTCCCGTTGTCGGCGCCCCCGAAGGGGCGCGGGGAACTGCGCGACCAGCCACAAGGCACCCGCAGCCGACCGAAAACCGACGCCCGACGGCGCCCCGAAGGGGCGCGGGGAACTGCGCGCCCAGCCACAACAGACCCGCAGCCGACCGAAAACCGACACCCGACGGCGCCCCGAAGGGGCGCGGGGAACTGCGCGCCCAGCCACAACAGACCCGCAGCCGACCGACGACGCACACAGCGGCCCACCCAAACAGGCGCGGGCTCTTTGGACATGCGGCCGCGGGCACCACCAGCACAACGCACCCGCAGCCGAAAGACGACGCACAATCGGCCGAACCCAGCGGAGCGCTCAGTGGCCGATGCCCCACCGCGTATCGACCCGCCCCCCGGTGAACTGCGCTCCCGTGCCCCAGAACGGAGCGAAGTTGTAGCAGCCGGAGATCGGGGGCGCCGACTGGGTCGTCCAGTAGGTGGCGCCGCGGCCGGTCGGGCCCGAGTCCTGCACCTGGACGGCGAAGCTCATCGGGGTGACACCGGCGGGCGGTGCCTTCTTCACCGCCGCGGCCAGTTCGGGCAGTTGACTCCAGGCGAGGGCGATCTCGTACCTGGTCAGCCTGTTGCCGTCGTCCCGGGAGACGAGCACACGGCCTTCGGTGCCGTCGGCCGGCCCCGCGTCCATCGGGCCGAGGGGCGTCGGCAGCACCGCGTTGGTCGGGTAGTAGGTCTGGTAGTTGGTGCCGGGCGCCAGCAGCCGGTGCAGTTCGGACCGGCCCCCGGTGGCCAGGGTGGCGGCGAACAGGTGGGACAGGGACCGCAGACACTTCTCGTAGTGGGCGTCGCCGGCCAGCAGGTCCTCGGTCTTGTCGGCGACGGCGTCGAAGGCGAGCTGGATGCTGTCCGCCTTGAACGGGAACTGGTACCGGTCCTGCTCGAACGGCGGGTTCGACACCTGCGCGTCGTCCTCGATCAGGGCCCTGAGATACAGGAAGGCGTCGTCCCAGGCACCCTGGAACGTGTAGGTCCTGGCCTCACCGGCCGCGGACACATGGGTCATCGTCACCGGCAGCACGTCGTTCCACTGGCTCGCGCTCCCGCCGACGGTGATCTGCCGGAACGGGAGATAGGCGACCTGCACGGTCCGCGAGCCCTTCTGGTGCAGGCCCGGGCGGTGCGGCACGGTGACGTCGTAGCCGATGGTGTACCGGTTGTGGTCGTCGAGCCGGTGGCGCGTGAGGGGGAAGGAGACGATACGGGCCTCGCCGGGCCGTATCCCGCTGACCGGCGCGGTCCGCCGCGCCGTGCGCCAGCCTTCCGGCAGGGTGACGGTCAGGGACGCGTCCAGGGTCTTCGGCGACACGTTCTCCACGCGGATGTCGACGGTGCTGCCGGTGCCCAGCGGTTTGACGAAGGACAGCGGGCTGATGTGCAGCGGGGTGTCGTAGTCGAAGCGTGCGTCGCGGGTCAGGGCCCGCCTGAGCGCTTCGGGTGTCAGGTCGCTGTCGAAGTAGACGACCTCCCACGGCTTCAGGGTCAGGGTGACACGGCGCGCTGTGCCGTCGGTGAGCCGGCGGCCCAGGTAGTCGTAGGCCCGGATGCCCCGCGCGTCGTGCAGGGTGAGGGTTCCGGTGTGACCCGCGTCCTGGTGCTCGTCGGTTCCGTCGTAGATCTGGTCGGCGTAGAGGGCGGCCCGGCCCCTGCCGTCGGTGCCGCGGAACAGAAAACCCCAAGTCGACTTGGCGTCCGGGTACAACTCGGCCTGCATCTCGGCGTCTTCGAGCAGACCCGTCATCGTGGCGTAGGCGACGACGGCGGGCAGCGGGGTCTTCGTCGTCACGTCGTAGATGTTGAAGTCGTCTCCGGAGTACCCCTTGTCGTAGGACAGGGAGAACCAGAAGATCCGGATGGGTGACTGTTCCTCGGCGCCGGCCAGCATGTGCAGCAGATAGGTCGGGGCCAGCGTCCTGGCCACCGCGTAGTCGGCCTCCTCGCGCGGCAGGTCCGCGAAGTTGTAGCGGGTCGCGGTGCCCAGCTCGGTCTGCCACTGCCCGCCGCGCCCCTTCGTGCGCGACCAGAGCCTGTCCATCTTGATCTGCGTCTTGGTCATGGCGTACTGGGTCGCGTCCGGGTAGCCGTAGGCGTGGTTGACGGAACCGTCGATGTACCCGGTGTCCTTGGAGCCCTGGGCGTAGACGATGTCGCGGTTGTAGGAGACCGAGCCGCCGCCGATCAGGTGGACGTCCGGGAACTCGGGCTTCACCCGCTCCCAGATCATCCTGCACATGTCCCGGTAGTCCTGAGCGTCGCCGGTCTTCCAGGTCCAGCCGTGCACCCACGGCTCGTTCCACAACTCCCAGTAGTGCACGAGGTCCTGCAACGGGGCGATGGCGTGGTAGACCATCTCGACGTGCGCGGCCATGTCCTTGGGCCGGTTCTGGTGCGGCCTGAGCGGTTCCCCGTCGGGTCCCGGCGCGACGTTCCACGACATGTTGTAGTTGATGCCGCCGAGGGTCTCGATGCCGTGCCGGTGCCATTCGGCGATCTCGGCCCGGGCGGCGTCGATCCTGGGCTGCTGCCAGAACACCCCGGGCGACGGGGACACGATGTTCGGCTGGACGGCGTCGATGCCTCTCGTCCACTTCACGCCGATGCGCTGCGCGATCGACTTGGTGATGGCGGGTGTCGACTCCGGCCGGATGCCCATGCCGAACACCGAGCCCGGGCGGCGTCCCTCGGCCGCGGGGCGGATCACGCCCAGTCCGAGGGTGTCGGCGAAGAGCCGGGTGCCCGCCTCGTCGGTGACGGTGACGGTGACCGTGTAGTGGTCCGGGCCGAGGGAGCCGAGCGGGACGGTGACGGTGCCGGGGGTTTGGGCCGCGGCCGAGAACGCCTCGGCCCCGCCGTGCAGCGGTGCGCCGAGCCGGGCCGATATCGACCAGGTGATGGTCCCGCTCAGCGCGGTGGGACTGTTGACGGTGACCAGCAGGTCGGGGGTCGCGGGTGTGTCACCGCTCACCGGGTAGAGCCCGGTGGGGTCGGAGAAACCGACGGTGACCGGGGACGCGGCGAGCGCGCCGGCCTGGCCGTCGGCGACGGTGGCGGCGCGGGCGCGCGGGGCCAGGACCCCGGCGGCGGTGACGCCGAGGGCGGTGGCCGCGCCCAGACCCACGAGGGTGCGGCGGGACATCTCGCCGGGCGCCGGCGTTGCCGTGGTGCTGCGAGGACGTCGATCTTGGCTGTCTGACACGAGCGGATCTCTCCAAACGTCAGCGCGGGGATTGCTCGGATGACACCGGCCTGAGCACACACAGGCCGGACGGGGGTACGGGAACGGTGTTCGGGCCGGGGACCAGGCTCCGCACGGCCGATCCGGCGGGCCGGCCGCAGGCGTCGCGGGCGTCGAGCCGGACCTCGACGGCGCGCCCCCCGACGTCGAGGATCACCTGCGCGGCGGCGGTGGAGTTGACCAGGGCCACCTCGGTGAGCCCGGCCAGGTCCAGTGGCGCCGAGCGGTGTTCGGCGTAGAAGGTGAGCACGGCCCGCCGTCCGTCGATGGCGAGCACCGTCTCGTACAGCTGGTCCGGGCGCCCGGCCCGGATCTCGCCCTGGGTGAGGACGTCTCGGTACTCGCGCCAGAAGCCGAGCCAGAACGCCGTCAACGCGCGGTGTTCCTCGCTGGGTCCGGTGAGCCGGACGGAGATCTGGGGCGTCGCGTACAGGGCCGAGTGCAGTTGCCTGGCCGCTGCCCGCGCCGAGGCGCCCGGGTCCCACATGAGCATGTCGGAGTGGACGGATCCGGCCCTGGCGGCGGCGCGGATGTCGAGCGTGCGCACCCGGTTGGCCGTGGCGTCGGCCGGGCAGTCGCCTGCCCGCAGCAGGTTGCCGAAGCCGAGCATGCCCGGGCCCGCGTAGGGCTGGCGGAGTTCGACGAGCAGGTCGTCGCCGCGCAGTGCGCGCAGCCGGTCGCGCAGCTCCGTCAGGAGTCGGTGCATCGCCCGGCCGATGTCAGCCCCCGCCGGGGTGCCCTCCTCGTCGGCGTAGACCGTCGCGAAGTCCAGGAAGTCGATCTTCAGTCCGTCCAGTCCGTACCGGTGGACGAGGCCGGCGCAGGAGTCGACCACGTGCCGGCGTACCTCCTCGTGCCGCGGGTCGAGGACACGGCAGCCGAGCCGCGCCACGGTGTGCGGGGCGTAGCCCTCCAGCTCCTGGTACGCCTCGGTGCGCTCGCCCAGGAGCAGCGGCGCGATCCAGGCGACGTAGCGCAGCCCGAGCCCTCGCACGGTGCTGACGTGCGCGGCGAAGTCGGGGAACTTCGCCGGGTCCGGCGTCCAGTCGCCGCTGCCGGAGTAGCCCGGGCCCTCGGCGCGCGTCTGCCAGCCGTCGTCCAGCAGGAGCACCCCGCAGCCGGCCTCGGCCGCGCGCCGTGCCTCGGCCTCGACCCGGGTCGCGTCCACGTCGCGGTGCAGCGAGTACCAGGTCGAATAGGCCGGGGTGCGCGCCGCATCGGGCACCGGCAGGGTGTCGGGGGGCGTGAGCGGCCGGGTCAGGGAGCGCAGCGCGTCGGCGAAGGGCGCTCCCGGGGCCCCGACCCGGACACGGCAGTGCTCGCTCGGGGACAGGTCCATGGCCAGCCAGACGCCGAAGCGGGCCGATGCCTCGTTGAGGCCGAAGCGGATCCTGCTCGTCTCCGTGACCCGGTCGGACGCGAACGCCAGCAGGGTTTGGCCCGCCGAGTCGTACAGGCAGCCCAGCGGCGCCGAGTCGACGAGGCCGACGGTGCGCCAGCGGCCGGCCCAGTCCGCGGTGAGATGGCGGTCCCAGCCCACCGCGGGGTGCCAGTAGCCGACGGCGTCGCCCAGCGGAACGTCCAGGCGGAGCACGGTCGTCGCCGGCCCCGCCCGCACATGGAGCACCGCGCCGGCCGCGTCCTGCTCCACTTCGAGGGGCGGGCCCTCGGTCAGCCGGCTGGCCTTCACGCCGTGCGTGTGCAGTGCGTCATGGTCGGCCCACAGCCGCGCCAGATCCATGATGTCCGCCATTGCCGTTCCTCTCCGAGGTGCGGGTCAGGGACACAGCCCGAGTGCGGGACAACGTTGCCTCGTCGCCCAGAAAACTCCCCGGTGGGCTGATGTCGACGAGGTGGACGTGCCGGGTCGCACCGGCGAGCAGCCCGCCGTGCCGTGCACCGGGGGCCAGTCGTGAACCATAGCCATCCGGGACAACGTTGCCTAGGGCTTGGACAAGCTCCGTGTCACCCGCCCGTGGTGGATCAACCCGCCGCCGGTGCGCCGGAACTGCCGCGCTCGACCAGCGTCGTGGGGATCACGACCGTCTGCGGCCGTGATGTGTCGCCCGCTATCCGCTTGAAGAGCAGTTCCGCGCCGATCCTTCCGATGGCGCGGACGTCGTACGACACGACGGTGAGCGGACGGGCCATCAGACCGGCGGTCTCGAAGTCGTCGAAACCGATCACGGCCACGTCCCGCCCGAGCCGGTTCAGCGCGCCGAGCGCGCCCAGCGTGATCCGGTTGTTGAGCGCGAACAGAGCGGTCGGCGGCTCGGGTCCGGCGAACATCTCCTCGATGGCCGCCTCGGTCTCCGCCAGGGTGTGCAGACCGTACCGGATCAGGTCGGGCCGGTAGGGCAGCCCGCCCCGTTCAAGGGCCTCCTCGGCGGCCGAAAGGCGCTGCGCCATGGGCTGGATGGTCAGCCAGTCCGAGAGCACGCCGATCCGCTCGTGCCCGCCGGCCACCAGGTGTTCGATCGCGGCCCGCGCGCCCGCCTCGTTGTCGATGAGCACGGTGTCGGCGCGCAGGTTCGTGGGCGGGCGGTCGAGGAACACGGCCGGCGTGCCCATCTCGATCTCGGCGCGCAGATAGGCGTGGTCGGCGGTGCTGCCCGCCGGGACGACCAGCAGTCCGTCCACCCGGTTCTCGCACATCCGCAGCAGGAGCCGGCGTTCCCGTTCGGCGTCCTCCTCCGAACTGGCCGTGATCAGCAGCGTGTCGTTCTCCAGGGCGCACTGTTCCACGGCCGCGGCGATGCCCGCGTAGAACGGGTTGGCCAGATCCTCGATGAGCAGTCCGACCGTCGCCGAGGTGCTGCGGGAGCGCAGGTCCCGGGCCATGTTGTTGCGGCGGAACCCCAGCCGGGCCACCGCGGCCAGTACCCGCTCCGCCAGTTCCGGGTCGACGGTGGAGACACCGTTGACCACGCGCGAGACCGTCTTGAGGCTGACACCTGCCTCGCGTGCGACATCGACCATCGTGGGGCGCCGTGGCCTGGCGGTGCTCGGCCTCGGTGTGGTCATGGACGGGACGCTCCTCTCGGCGGCACGGCGCCGAGAGGCTGCCGAGGCCGCCCGCTGGGCGAGGGCACAGCCGCCGGGGCCGCGAAGGTCACCCTACGCCATGGCGGGCCCCCGCTCCGCCGGGTCCGCGTCCGGCGCCGAGCAGGGCCAGGCCGGCGCCCGGCCGTTCGGCGCTGCCGCAGCCGCCGGCCCGCCGGCCTGCCTCGTCGCGGGCCGCACGGCGGCGCCGGGGGGTCAGTTCGCCGGCGGGGGCGGGGCCGTCGTGGCGCGTACCTTCAAGGTGCTCGGTACGACGTTCTCGCGCAGCGTCGGCGGGTGACCGTCCAGGATGTCGAGCAGGATCTGCGCCGCGCGCCGCCCCACGTCGACGCTGTGCGGGCTGACGCTGGTCAGCGGCGGGTCGACGAGTTCCGCGGCGGTGGTGTCGTCGAAGCCGGCGACCGAGACGTCACCGGGCACGGCCCGGCCCTCCTCCCGGAGCCTGCGCAGCGCCCCGAAGGCCATGCCGTCGTTGAACGCGAAGATCGCGGTGGGCGGCTCGGGCCGGGACATCAGCCGTCCGGCGGCCGCATGGCCGGATGCGGCGGTGAAGTCGCCGTGTTCCATCAGGTCGTCGGGGACCGCGCGACGCGCGTCGGCGAAGGCGCGGCGCAGCCCGCGCAGCCGGGCGGCCATGGCGAGCCGGTTCTCCGGCGGTCCGCCCACGATACCGATCCGGCGGTGTCCCAGGGCGAGCAGATGCTGCACGACCGCGTAGGCGCCGCCCTCGTCGTCGGGGTGGACGCAGTGCAGGTGTTCGTCGGTGTAGCCGATGACGACCGTGGGATAGCCGGCCCACCGCAGCGCGGGCAGTGCCTCGCCGCCGACCCCGGCCTCCACCAGCAGGCCGTCGACCTGGCGGCGCCGGGTGAAGCGGCGGTGGGCGGAGGCGGCGTCGTCGGGCACCTCCCGGGTGGACAGCAGCATGCCGTACCCGCGTGCGGCCAGTTCCTGGTCGGCGCCGCCGACCAGACGGATCAGATGGTCGTTGGAGAACGCGAAGTCGGGGTTGTGCGGCAGGACCATGCCGACGGCCTCGGTGCGCCCGCTCGCCAGGGCGCGGGCGCCCGCGCTCGGCCGGTAGTCGAGCCGGCGCATGGCGGCGAGCACCTTGCCGCGGACGCCGTCGGTGACCGTGGGGTCGCCGTTCACCACCCGGGAGACCGTCTGGTGGGAGACGCCCGCCTCGGCGGCGACGGTGCGCAGGGTCGGCCGTTGGGACACGCGTACGTCCTGTCCGTGATCGCTCACTTGATCTCGGACACATCTTAGGAATCACGGTCGCCCAAGGGGAAGGCGGTGCACATGGATTGACGCGTTGCTCGGCGGGTTCTAGCTTCAACTCAGTCACGTGAACGGTCACTTACCTCTGATCAGCCGGAAGCGGCTCGCCGAACAAAGGACCCTGATCATGAGCGACAGGAAGCCGGACCGGAACCTCCCCTCATCCGCAGGCAGCGCGGTCACCCGCCGTCAGGCGCTCGCCTACGGCAGGAACGCCGCGCTCGCCGTGGGGCTGGCCGGTGTGTTCACCGAGCAGAGCGCCGGCGGCGCGGCGGCGGCGCCCGGCACCGCACGGGGCGGCCTCACCGCGGCAGGAGCGGCCGCCTCCCCGGCCGCCGCCTCTCCGGCCGCCGGCACGTCCGATGTCGTCACGTCCTGGATCGGGAACTCCTTCTCGGGGGCCACCGAGTGGATGCAGGACTTCGTCTTCGACATCGCGGTCGCCGCCGACGGCACCGTCTACACCGTCAGTTTCTGGGACGAGGGCGGCAACTACGCGGGCATCTACAAGGACGGCCGTCTCATCGGCAACTGCAAGGGGGCAGGCGGAGACGCGGTGGCGGTCAACGGGTCGTACGCGTATCTGTCCGTCGGCAACGGTCTGACGCGGTTCAACCTGAGCGGCACCGGCACCTCGCTGACGTTCCCCGTGGGCAGCCCGCCGGCCGCGGCGGCGGCCTCGGCGACCCAGGTGGTGGCCACCGACCGGGCGGCAGGCCAGGTGAAGGTCTTCGACGCGGCCACCGGAGCGCTGCAGCGCAGCTGGAGCGTCAACCAGCCCGGTGCCGTGGCCATCGATGCCGCCGGGGGCATCTGGGTCGTCGAGAACATCACCCGCGACACCAACGACGGACACTTCTGGCATGTCGACCCGGCACGGCCGGCCCGGATCCTGCACTTCTCCAGCACCGGCGGCGCGCTTCCGGGGACCATCAGCGGGCCGTCGAAGGACTGGATCCCGACCTCACTGGCCATCGACGTCCACGGGGACCTGCTGGTCGGCGACAACGGCCCGCTGCGCCAGGTCCACACCTACGGCAACCTGTCCGGGACGCCGGTGCTGACCCGCAGCCTGGGCCAGGCCGGCGGCATCGGGGCGGGCACTCCTGGCCGGAACCTCGCCGACAAGTTCTTCGGCATCAGCGGGGTCGGCGGCGACTCGGCCGGCAACGTGTATGTCGCCCTGTGCGAATTCGGTTCGTGGATCCGCAAGTTCGACGCTTCCGGCGCCCTGGTCTGGCAGCTCATGGGGAGCGCGTTCGTCGACGGTGCCGACTTCGACCCGCAGTCCGACGGGCTGGACGTCTACACCAAGCAGTGTCACTACCGCCTCGACGTCGGCAAGCCGCCGGGCAAGGACGCGGCCTGGCGCGGCTACTCACTGGACTCGGTGAAGTATCCGCAGGACGCCCGGCTGTTCCTGGCGGGGCATCAGCATCATGCCGCCTCGCCGTTCCTGGTGCGCCTGAACGGCTCCCTGTACATGTACCTCACGGGCATGTACTGCTCCCATCTGCTCATCTACCGCTTCGACGGCGAGATCGCGAAACCCTCCGGGGCGTTCTTCAAGCAGCACTGGAGCGGCGACGACCCGAACTGGCCGCCGTACCAGCCCGCGCAGGGCCAGTGGATCTGGCGCGACATGAGCGGGAACGGCGCCTTCGAGGCCGGCGAATACCTTCAGCCGGGCACCGGCCTCAACTCCCCCGGCAACTGCTGGGTGTGGTTCGTCGACAGCGCCGGAGACGTCTGGGAGGGCGGGGACCGCGATCTGCGGCGCTACCCGCTGCGCGGCTTCGACACCCACGGCAACCCGGTCTACGACTATGCGAGCATGGTGACGATCCCGCTGCCCGCGCCCTTCACCACCGTCCGCCGGCTGCGCTACGACCCGGCCACCGACGTCATGTATATGGCCGGGTACACACCCGCCGCGCCGTTCGAGAACGCGTACTGGAAGGAGGCGGGCAAGGTCCTCGCCCGCTACGACCGTTGGAGCACCGGCAACCGCACACCCACCTGGACCGCCCTGCTGCCCTGGGACACCGCGGCCACACCCGCGGTGACCACCGTGAGCCTCGCCTGGGCGGGCGACCATGTCTTCAGCGTGGGCGTCCAGACCCGCGGCAAGGTGTGGGTCTGGCGGGCCGACACCGGCGCCGCCGTGGGCAGTTGGGTCCCGGACGGCACCGTCGGCGGGGTGGACCGGACGGGCTGGGTCGACATCCCGTACGGCGTCTCGGCGGTCCGGCGCTCCACGGGTGAGTACCTGGTCACCGTCGAGGAGGACCTGTTCAACAAGGTGCTGGTCTACCGCTGGGTGCCGTAGGCGCTCCGCGCGAAGGGGCGTGACACGCCGTCGGTCAGCTGCCGCGCCGTCGTGGCTGGTCGCGTCCGCGCGGCGGAGCCGCATGTTGATACGGTCCCGCGCCCCTTTGGGGCGCCGGTTTCGGTGGAGTTAAAGCGGAGGGGTCTCCGGTTGTGTTACGGTCGGGCAAGCGGAGACTCCTCCGCTTCATCCGTCATCGCACGGGGAGGGTTCTCCCATGACCTCTGCCGACACCCCTTCCATCCACCCTTCCATCGACGTCACGGCCGGCGGCGCCCCGCGCCCCGGCGGACCCGGACCGCTGGCCGGCCGCACCGTCTCCCGCATCGGGTACGGGGCCATGCAGCTGGAACGCCTGCACGGCGACCGCAAGGCCGGCGTCGCGCTGCTGCGCCGCGCGGTCGAGCTGGGCGTCGACCACATCGACACCGCCCAGTTCTACGGCAACGGATTCGTCAACGACCTGATCCGCGAGGCGATCCGCCCGCAGGACGAGGTCGTCGTCGTCAGCAAGGTCGGCGCCGACCCCGATCCGGACGGCCCCCTGCCGCTGCGGCCCGCGCAGCGGCCCGAGCAGCTGCGGGCGAGCGTGGAGGCCAACCTCGCCGCCCTCGGCGCCGAGCGGATCCCCGTCGTGAACCTGCGGCGCCTGGACGCCGGCCCGGGACTGCGGGCCGAGGGCGACCAGGCGGTCGACCTGGACGACCAGCTCGCGGTGCTGACCGGGCTGCGCGACGAGGGCAAGATCGGCGCGATCGGCCTGAGCGGCGTCACGTACGACGTGCTGCGCCGGGCGCTCCCGGCCGGCATCGTCTGTGTGCAGAACGCCTACAGCCTGGTGAGCCGCGTCGATGAGGACATGCTCCGGCTGTGCGCCGCCGAGGGCATCGCCTGGGTTCCGTTCTTCCCGCTCGGCGGCGCGTTCCCCGGCCTGCCGAAGGTGACCGACGAGCCCGCCGTGCGCGACGCCGCGCGGTCGCTGGGCCGCACCGCGTCCCAGGTCGGCCTGGCCTGGCTGCTGCGGCACGCCGAGAACGTCCTGCTCATCCCCGGCACCGCGGACACCGGTCATCTGGAGGAGAACATCGCGGCGGGGACAGTCCGACTGGACGACCTGGACGACGCGACGCTCGCCGCCCTCGACGCCGTGCCCTCCCGTACGACCGAGATCACGCTGGGCTGAGCGGCCCCGGCGGGGGCCGCACGCGCCGTCGACGGGGAGACGGGCAGGGGCGGCCCCGGGCGCCTGAAGGCACCCGGAACCGCCCCGCGCCAGGCCCGGGAGTCACTCCTCCCGTTCGTACTCCGCCTGGGCATTGCGGTTGAGCAGGTCCTCCTGGGCCGAGTGGTAGATGCCGCTGACGAACTGGCGGGCGTGCTCCCGGTCCATCGCCGTGCCCTGTTCGCTGACCAGGCGGTCCGTCCACTCCTGGACCGTCTTCTCCATGTTGATGTCGTCACCCTTGGCCATGGTTCTCCTCCTCCTGGGGCCGGCGCCGCCGCGGCCCGCGGGGCCGGCGGGCTTCCCGGTCATGGGAGAGCGTCCGTACGCCTCACACGCTAGGTCCACGCGCCGCGCTCGGCGACTCGTGTCCCCTGCGGCGGCCGGGCGGGCGCCCGCCCGTGAAGAGGTGCCGTGAAGAGGGGTCACGACCGGGTCAGCGTCGAGTGGAAGGTCCACTGGCCGGAGCCCACCTCGTACACCGCCCGCGAACTCTCGGTGCGCAGCAGGCGTGCGCCGCGAGGGGCGTCAGCGTGGCCCGCGTCCGCCGGGACGTGGATCTCCGCCGTGCTGCCCGCGGGCACATCCACGGTCAGCCGGAAGCGGCCGGAGTCCCGCCGCCAGTCGGTGCGCGCCACACCGTACGGGGTGGTGTACGAGCCGGAGGCGGACGTCATGTCGCCCTCGACCGCGGGGTCGATGAGCAGCTTCGCGTAGCCGACCGAGTCGGCCGTCTGCCCGATGCCCGCGACCCGGCCGGTGAACCATCCGTCGATGGCGCCGAGCATGAAGTGGTTCTGCGACTGGCCGGGGCCGCCGTCCCAGGATTCGCCGAGCGTCGTGTTGCCGGCGCGGACCTGGTAGCCGTAGCTGGGGCTGGTCGTCTGTGTGGCGATCCGCCAGACGATGTCGTCACGGCCCGCGGCGGACAGCACGCGGAAGGCGGCCGGCAGGGAGATCTCGCCGAGCACCAGATGGTGTCCCGCGTCCCGCACGGATGTCGTGAAGTGGCCGAGCAGACGGTCCCGCTCCCCCGCCGGGTAGGCGCCCATGTCGAGTGCCAGCGCCTCGGCGCCCTGCCCGCCGCCCCCGAAGGTGCCGGTGGCGGTGTCGTAGTACTTGGCGGCGAGTGCCTTCGCGCTCGCGTCGGCCTTCGCCCGGTACTCCGCGGCGGCGGCCCGGTCGCCGAGGACGGTGGCGATCCGGCCGAGGGTGTCCACGACCCGCCAGTAGCCGTAGGTGCCGGCCACCGCGCGCGGGAAGGTGCGGTCGGGGGTGAACCAGTCGCCGAGGCCGTAGTCCAGGATGCCGCCCGAGACCTGGTTCTCCAGGAAGGCCGCGTACTGCCGCATGCGCGGGTAGTACGTGCTCAGCGTGGACCGGTCGCCGTAGGTGGTGTACAGCTGCCAGGGCACGAGCACGAAGGCGCCGCCCCAGTTGGCGTCGTTGCGGTAGGCGCCGGGCAGGTTCGTGTACTCCGGCACGGTGCTGGGCACGAGCCCGTCCGCGGTCTGCGCGTCGGCCATGTCCCGGACGATCTTGCGGAGGTGGGCCTGCATGTCGTAGTTCCCGGCGAGCGCGGGGAAGACCAGCTGGTCCTGCTCCAGCCAGCCCAGCTTCTCCCGGCTGGGGCAGTCGGTGAGGACGCTCATCATGTTGCCCTCGATCGCCCGCCGGATCAGCCCGTGGATGTCGTTGACGAGCGGGTCGGAGGTGGTGAAGGTGCCGGCGGACGCGTTGTCGGTGCGCAGGACCTTGCCCCGTACCGTGACCGTGGCGCCGTCGGGGACGCCCTTGAGTTCCAGGTAGCGGAAGCCGTGGTAGCTGAACCGCGGATGCCAGGTCTCGGCGCGGCCGCCACGTGCGGTGTAACTGTCCCACAGCGGGGCGCCGACGTTGCTGATGGACTGGAAGGCGTGGCCGGCCTTGAGGCTTTCGGCCGGGTAGACGCGGATCTCGGTTCCGGCGGGCGCGGTGACGGTGATCTCCGGCCAGCCGGCGATGTTGCGCTTGAGGTCGAAGACGCGGCTGCCGTCCGCGCCGTCGACCTCCTTGCCGGTAAGGGTCTCCACGACCCGGATCGGCTCGGTCTCCCGGGCGCTGAGCTGGGCCGGCCGCTCCGTGCCGCCCGGCCCCGGCACGGTCACGGCGCGGCGCCAGTCGTGGCGGTCGCCGCGCGGCTCGTCCCAGCGCGGGATCTCCCGGCGCGCGTCGTAGTCCTCGCCTCCGTACCAGTTGGACGAGGTGGTGGGTCCGAGTGTGGTGCGCCAGTCGTCGCCGCTGGTGACGGTGCGGACGCTGCCGTCGGCCAGGGTCACTTCGAGTCGGGCGATCAGCTTGGGGTCGCTGAGGTTGCCGTACAGCTTGCGGTAGCGGTCGGCGGTGCTGACGACGTTGGACATGCCGTTGCCGAGGGCCACGCCGATGGTGTTGGCGCCGGTCCGCAGCCGGTCGGTGACGTCGTAGGTGGCGTACTGGACGCGGTCGGCGTAGTCGGTGTTGGCGGGTTCCAGGACGGCGTCGCCGACGGGTTCGCCGTTGATCGTGGCGTCGTAGACGCCGAGTCCCGCGATGTAGAGGCGGGCGCTGCGCACCGCGCGCGGGAGGGTGAAGTCGTCGGTGAGCAGCGGCAGTCCGGACGGCAGGTAGGGCTCGGGCGGGCGCTGGCCGGTGACGTGGGCGAGCGGGGTGAACGGTCCGGACGGATCGTCCGCGCCGGCGAGCGCGTAGTCGGTGGGGAAGCCGGGGACGCGGCCGTCGTCGGTGAGGACGTCGGCGCGCGGGTAGAGCGCCACCTGATCGAAGGTCTTCGCCGACTTCAGGTCCAGGGTGAGGGTGACGGGGGTGTCGGCGACGTCGGGGCCGGGGTGCGCGGCGCTGGAGTATCCGGCCGCGGTCTGCAGTGCGCTGTTGGGCAGCCCGTCGACGGCGAGGGCGGGTTCCCAGGTCTTGCGGACGGTGTTGCTCTCCGAGGCGGTGGCCGCGGCGCCCTTGGCGAGGCCCGTGGCGGCGGTGACGGAGTCCCGGACGTCGATCTCGCCGAGTTGCAGGCGCCAGGTGCGGGCGGGGAAGTCCTCGGCGAGCGGCAGGCCGAGCCGGGTGACGTCCAGGCGCAGGTAACGGGCGGTGGTGCGCGGCACGTCGACCACGACCGGCTGGACGGTGCGCCGGCTCAGCTGCCAGTCGGGGTGGGTGATCCAGTCGGCGTTCCAGTCGGACCGCCGGGTCAGTCCGGTCTCGAAGACGGCGGTCTCGCTCCAGGCGGATCCCCGGGTCCCGTGCTGCGACCACAGCATGACCCGCCAGTACACGCGGGTGCGGGAGCCGAGTGCCCGGCCCGCGTAGGTGGTCTCCGGGGTGGCCGAGCGGACCTTTCCGGAGTCCCACAGGTCGGGCCGGCCCGCGCGCAGCCGCTGCGGGCTGGTGGCGGCCTGGACCCGGTAGGCGGACTGGAGGACGTTCGCGGCGCGGGCGGTGGTCCGCCAGCTGAGCGAGGGGGTGGTGTCGTCGATGCCGAGGGCCCCATCGAGGTGCTGGGTGCGCAGCCGGCTCGCGGTGAGCGCGCCGGTGGTCGTGGTGGCGTCGGCGCTCACGGCGCCGGCCAGCACGGTCGCGAAGGCCGTGAGCGCGGCGGTCAGCAAGGGCAGGCGGCGCCGGGGGCCGCCGGGTACGCGGGATCTGTGCATGGTGCTCCTACGGGTGGCGTCGGGGGCCGGACGGGTCAGACGCGGGTGAGCCGGGCGGTGACGCGGCGCCTGAAGCGCAGCGTGACGGGGCCGAGCAGCCCGGACGGCAGGGGTTTGTTGCGCTCGTTGGACAGGGTGTTGGAGACGCGCACGTCGAGCCGGTTGCGTCCCGGGGTGAGCAGTCCGGTGACGTCGGCGACGAAGGGCGCCCACAGCAGCGGCCCGAGTTCCGTGCCGTTGACGGTGACGGCCGCCACGTCGCGTACGTCCCCGAGGTCGAGCAGCACCCGCCGCCCGGCGAGAAGGGATGCCGTGACGTCGACGGTGGTGCGGTAGGTGCCACTGCCGGAGAACAGCCGGTCGATGTCGGTCCAGCTGCCGAGGGGGCCGGTGACGGGGGTGGCGCCGGCGCGTTCCAGGGTGAGGGTCCAGTCGTCGCCCAGGGTGACCGGTGCGAGCGGGTCGTCGACGCGTACCGTGCCGTGGTAGGTGTGGCCGCCGTCGGTGCCGGTGAGGCGGTGGGCGCCGGGCGCGGCGGCCTCCGCCGTCACCCGCAGGGTGTGGCCGTCCCTCTCGACGCCGAGCACGGGCAGCGTGGCCTGCGTCAGGTGCGGCGGGGTGGGGCCGGTCGGGCGGACCACGACGATCCGGGTCTGGTACGGCTCGAAGCCGAGCGGCACGTGCAGTCCGCGCCCGGTGCCGCGGTACACCGGTGCGGGCCCGGTGTCACCCGTCGCCGGGTCCCACAGTTCGGGCACCCCGGTGGCCGGGAGGGCCGCCACGGTCTCGACGGGCTCACCGCTCTCGTTGTTGAGGAGGAACGCGGTGTCCGTGCCGCGGTGCACGCGCAGCACCCGGATCGCGTCGCGCGGGGGGTCGAGCACGGCGGCCGCCGCCCCGGCCCGGTGGGCGACGGCGCGCAGTCCGGAGACGTCGGCCACGCGTACGGCGTGCCCGGCGCCCAGGGCACGGGTGCCCGGCAGTACGTCCCCGAACAGGTCGGACAGGGCACGGCTGAGGGTGCGGTCGTTGCCGTCCGCGGCGTCCTCGGGGAACGGGCCCACGGCGACGGCGGTGCCACCGGAGCGCACGAACTCCCGCAGGGTGCGCACTCCGGCCGCGTCCAGGGTCAGGGACCGCGGGACGACCACCAGGTCGTAGCGGGCCGCGCCGACGGCGAGCCGGCCGCCGTGGACGCCGGCCCGGTACCGCAGGTCCGGATCGTCGCCGAGGGCGCCCTCGTGGAGCAGGTCGAAGTCGACCTGGGCGCGTTCCAGCGCGTAGGCGGCGTCCGCGAGCGAGCCGTCGACCTCGCCCTGCCGGGCCGTGCCGGTCCACTGCTCGGCGGCGCGCTGGGGTTGCAGCAGGGCGGTCCGGGCGCCGGATGTGCCGCGTCCGGCCTCCATGACCCGGCCGATCCACTCGGCGAGCGGGCGCATGGTCCACCACCAGGGGGCGCGCGGGCCGAACGGCGGCGGGAAGTACACCCGGCTCTCGTCGGTCCACAGGGCGTGCAGCACGGTCAGGTTGATGCCACGGGCGGCCTGGGCGCCGACGGTCGCGTGCACGAAGCCGGGTGTGACCTGCCAGCCCATGTTGCCGAACATCTCCAGCAACGCCCGTTCGCGGCCCGCCTGGTGGGCGGCGGTGGCCGGGTTGCGGGGAATCATGGTGGGCTGCCCGGCGACGTACTCGGCGGTGATGATGTCACCGCCGGGCACATGTGCCCACTGGTTGACCTTGTGCAGGTCGCCGGTGGAGGGGATGCGCTTGGCGGGGGCCGTCTCGTCGTACAGCGGGTTGGTGATGAGGGCGACGCCGCGCCGCTCGTACCACTGCGCCTGCTTGCGGAAGTACTGGGCGAAGCGGTTGGAGACGGCCTGCCAGTAGCGGCCCCGGGCGATGCGTCCCGCACGTCCCAGGTCGTCGAAGGCGCTGGCGTAGGCCGTGCCGGGTGCGGCGCCCACGGCGCGCAGCGCCTTGTCCAGGGTGGGTGACCACGGCAGCCGTTTGAAGTGGGCCTCGGCGGAGCCGAAGAACGGCTCGTCGTCCCAGAAGCCGGGGACGACGGTGCCGAAGTAGCGGGCGAAACGCCGGTGGTACTCGCCGGGCACGATGTCCAGGAAGAGCTCGACGGGTTCGTCGTCGAGCAGGTCGAGGTAACTGCGGCTGTAGCCCTGGGAGTCGTCGACGAGGGGCACCCCGCCGAACAGGTCGATCTGCCAGCGGCCCGCGGGCACCTGCCAGGTGTGGCCGTCGGCGAGCTGCGCGGTCAGGTCGACGGCGTCGGCGGCGTCCGCGGACCCGGCGGGCCGGGCCGCGGCGGCGACGGCCTCGGCGGCCAGCGGGGCACGCTCGGGGAAGTCACCTGCTGCGGCCGGGTCGTCGAAGGCCGACCTGTACAGCGTGGTGCCGTCGGCCGCCGTGACGGAGAGGGTGTCCCACAGGCCGCGCTGGTCGCCGACGGCCCGCACACCCGCGCCTCCGGTGGGGTGGCCGGTGTCCTCGACGCCGCCCTTGTCCTTGCCGTCCAGGGTGACGGTCAGGCGCGGTCCGCGGACGGTGACGGCGAGGGTGTGGAACTTGGTCTTGTTGAAGCCGTCGGTCCGGCTGCTGCGCAGCAGTTCGACGGGTTCGGCGCCGCGGGCGAGCCGCAGCACGGTGACGACGCCGGTCTGGTCGAAGGTGACCGCGTAGCCGTCGAGGCCGTCCTGCGCGGCCCGCACCACGACCCCGGCGGCCGTGTGGTCGGCCTTTCCGTCCGCGGTGAGGGTGTAGTCGGCCCAGCCTTCGCTGTCGCGGAGCACGGCGGCGCCGTCGAGGAGTGCGGCGTCGGCGACCAGGCGGCCGGCCTCCACGCCCACGCCCGTCGTGCGGCGCAGATCGACGCGGGCGGGCCCGGTCACCACGGTGGTCGACCGCCACAGTGCCTTCAACCGCAGGTCGGGGCGGGGCTCATAGGTGCGGGGGCCGACGGTTCCGCCCTTGACGACGTACTCGCCGGCCCGGCCTGACGGGAAGTGGTCGTCGTTGAACAGCCACACCCGCATGCCGGTGCGCTCCGCCGTGCGCAGGACGTGTCCGACGATGTCGAACCATTCCTCGGTGAAGAACGCGGGTTGCATCTCGGCGTTGTCGAACGGGAACAGGACGACTTCGTACATGCCTTTGGAGCGCAGGTCGGCGAGTTGGCGGTCGACCAGGTCGGCGGTGACGGGCCCGTTCCAGTACCAGTAGACGGTGGGGCGGCTGTCCTTGGGGGGATCGGCGAAGTGCCGCGCCGGGTACCCGGGGGTTCCGCCGCCGTCCCGGGGCTGCCCGGCGTCGGCGCCGTGGGCGAGGCCGGGCAGCCCCGCCACCAGCGCGGTACCGGCCGAGGCGGCGGCGACGAAACGGCGTCTGGACAGGTCGTGTTCGGGCATGCGGGAACTCCTCGGGGTGCGGAAGGGCACGGCGCGGCGTGCCGGTGTCGGGGCGGGTTGCGGGGCCGAAGGCCGGTCAGCCGGCGGCGAGTCGCGCCACCTCGGCGGCGGTCAGCGCCCGGTTGTGCAGCCGGAGATCGCGCACCGCACCCTTGAGGTAGGGGTGGGTGGTGTTCTGCGAACGGCCCAGGAAGTTGCGGCTGGTCGCGCCGAGCAACAGCGGACCGGCGACCATGGCCGGGTTGCGGCCGGCTTCGCCGCCGTCGAGGTAGAGGACGCCGGTGCCGCCGCCGAGTGTGAGGGCCACATGGGTCCAGCGGCCGACCGGGAGCGGGCCCGCCGCGTCGACGACGTCCTCCGCGGCCATGCCGGCGATCTTCAGCGCGGCGCGGGCGCGTCCCGCGCCGGTGGTCGCGGCGAGGAACAGATAGGTCTCCTTGTGGAAGCCGAAGTCGAAGACGCGGGCGGAGGCGGCGAGCGCGTCGACGCGTACGCGCACGCTGACGGTCAGCTCCGTCAGGCCGGTCAGCAGGCCCTTGGGCAGGGCGACATGGCCGCTCACGCCGTCCAGCGCGACGGCGTCGGCGGCGCCGTCCCGGGTCCAGGAGGCGCCCTGGGCGAGCAGGGCGTCCGGGAACGTGCCGGTGCGGTCGGCGGCCGAGGTGCCCGTCCCCTCGTCCAACGGGTAGCGCGCCACGTCCCGTTCGCGGCTCTGTCTCGGTGTCACCGACCAGTACACGTTGTACCGCTGGTGGTGCACCTCGTGGAACGGCCGCAGGGACACCGGCCGGCCGTCGGCGACGGCGGTGAACGCGGTGGCCGCACCGGGCACACGGCGCAGCGTGTCCGGGCGGATGACGGGCGGCACGGCGAGCGCGGTGTCGCCGTACTCGCCCGCCAGGACGAGCGGCCCGTAGGACACCGATTTCACCTGCGGGTTGTCGGGGGCCGGGCGCCAGACGGGGGTGCGGGGCAGCACGAGTTCGACGGTGTCTCCGGTCCGCCAGTGACGCCGGATCGTCGCATACGTCCCCGGCCGCGGGTCCGCGCCGGCATGCCGGCCGTTCACCTTGAGCCGGGCGGTGCCGCCGCCGTCCGCCACCCAGGCGGGGATGCGGATTTTCAGCGCGAAGCGCGCCGCTCCCCGGGTGACGGTGATCCGCACGCGGTCCGAGTCCGGGTGGCCGGTCTCCTGACGGAGCGTCACTCCGATTTCTGGCCAGCGCACTTCGGAGGGGATGAACAGGTTGACGTACAGCTCGGCGGCGCGGGAGTCCCGGGAGCGGAAGTAGATGCTGTCGGCGAACTTGGTGTGTGTCTCCAGGCCGGTCCCGTGGTCGCAGGAGAAGTTGTCGTAGTCACCGCTGTAGCTGCCGGGAGCCGCGCCGAGCCCGCCCTTGGGCTGCCGCCGCGAACCCGCCCACAGCCCGGTGTAGTAGGTCACGAAGCCGTGTGCGGAGTCGGGGTCCTGCTCGCCGAGCATCTGGTTGTAGAGCGTCCACTCGTAGTGGTCCATGTAGGCGGCGCGCGAGGGCCGGTGCCAGAAGAGCTGCCGGCCCAGCTTGAGCATGTTGTAGCTGTTGCAGTTCTCGCAGGTCACCTCCGAGAGCCGGCTGACGATCTCGCCCGGCGGGCCGAACAGTTCCTGGTTGGAGTTGCCGCCGATGGCGTACGAATGGTCCCGTACGACCACCGTCCAGAAGGTGTCGGCGATGTCCAGGTAGCGGCGGTCCCCCGTGGCCTCGTAGGCCGGCACCGCGCCGACCACCTTGGCTATCTCGGTGTTGGCGTGGCGCCCGGCGAGTTCGTCGCGGCCCGCCGCGAGCGGTGCGTACAGTTCCTCGTGGTCGAAGCGCCGTGCGGTGCGCAGATGGGCCGGGTCGCCGGTGAGCAGGTGCAGCCGGTCGAGGACGTCGTTCATGCCGCCGAACTCCACCTTGAGTACGGTCTGCATCCGCTCGTGGGACAGCGGTGCGGTGCGCGCGTCCACCCAGGCCGCCATCTCCAGCAGGACCGTCAGCGCCTGCCGGTTGCCGCTGAGCTGGTACTGGTCGAGCAGCCCGGCCATGATCTTGTGAAGGGTGTAGTACGGCGCCCAGGGCTTGCCGCCCGCCTCCAGCTGGTCGAAGACCGACTCGGGGAAGGCGGAGAGGTAGCCGCGGTGGAATCCGGCCTGCTCGGCGGCCTCCTGGCACTCGGCCAGCGCGCGCACCAGGCCGTCCGCCTTGTCCGCGTAGGCCCGGTCGCCGGTGCCCGCGTGGGCCTGGGCCAGGGCGCTGAGCAGATGGCCGGTGGTGTGACCGCGCAGTTGGACGTCCGGGGCCTCCCACCCCCCGCAGGGCTGGGCCGCGGACGGCAGCCCCACGTTTAGCCGGAAGGTGTGCAGCAGCCGGTCGACGTCCACGAAGAGCAGATAGGCGCAGGTCCGGCGCATGTTGTCCAGGAACGGGCTGTCGAGCAGCCGGACCGCGCCGAGCGCGAAGGGGGCGAGCACCGGTTCGGCGCCCAACGCCGCGGCCGGCGGCCGGGTGGCGGCCTCGGCCGAAGGAGCCCACCCGGCGGTGGACGACAGGGCGGTGGCGCCGGCCGCGGCCGACGCGGCGAACAGGATCTGGCGGCGGGACGGGCTGGAGGTGTCGCGCGGTGCGGGCACGTGCCGGATTCCCTTCGGACGGACAGACGGGGCACCGGACGTGCGCGCGGCTCGGGCAGGTCCGATGGTGGGCTTTTGAATCGTTCTATTTCATTCCGGCTGTGACGCTAAGTGTGGCCACCTTCGACGTCAAGGTTTCTCACAGGAAGAGGGCGAAGTGGCTTGCGCTCGTTGGTGATTGACGGAGGCAAAGCGGCAGGTAGAACGGACCTGCAACGCTGGATCACCGTCGCTGTCCGTCAGTTGAGTGCACATCACATAGCCCAGAACCCAGGGGGAGTTGAAACGTTCAAGCATGCGACGACGCACAACAGAGGTGTGTCCCTCGTCGGAGCACGCCGACGCACCCGGCGGCGATGTGTGCCGCCGGGTGTGCCGGGTGCGCCCGCGGGAGTCAGGCCACGGTCGCCTGCACGTGGGGCACGAGACGGACGGGCCCCATGAGGCCGTGGGCCTGCCGGGCGACACCGCCGAACACGGCGGGCTGAACCACCCTCAGCCGGTTGATGAGCGGGGTCGCCACCTCGATCTCGATGACGTTCTTACCGCGCCGCAGCAGGGACCCGACGTCGGCGACCGGGTGCAGGCGGTCCACCGGTGCCGTTCGTGTGCCGTTGACCGTCACCCGGAATGTGTCGCTGACCTGCCCGAGTTCCAGCAGCACGCCGTGGGACGCGTCCCAGTCGGCCGGCAGCACGACCGTGGTGCGGTACCGGCCCACCCCGGCGCAGTCCGCCAGTTCGGTGATCTGCGACCAGGGCAGCAGGGTGTCGAGCGTCAGCGTGCGGCGCACCCGCTCGGTCCGTGTCGCATCGGCTCCGGGACGCCAGTCCTCGACGTCCAACTGCCAGCGGTCCGGGGTGATCGGCGCGGGTACGGCGGGGACGACCGTGGTGACCGTACGCCCCCGGGACAGCCGGGTCGTGTAGGTGCCCGCGCTGGTGGCCCGCACGGTCAGCCCGCGCCGGGTGAACAGCACCGCGTCGGCGTCCGTGGCCAGGGCGTGCGGGCGGGCCCCGTTGCGGTCGCCGAACAGGCCGGGCCGCCCGAGCGCCACGATCATCGCCTGCCCCGGCTGGAGCGTGACCCGCAGGGTGAAGTCGTCGCCGTCCTGGGTGTACTGGGCCAGCCGTACGCCCTCGCCGGTCCAGGGGTCGAGGAGATACGGCACGGTGGCGCCGCGCCGCGTGCCGCGCAGGGTCACCTCGTGGTCGATGGCCGCCACGGGCGGCTTGACCGTCTCGGCGTGCTTGCCGTTGCACAGGTAGTAGTAGTCCGCGTCCTGGGTGGCCCGGTGTGCGTTCAGCAGCGTGGAGGAGGTGGCGTAGCGCACGTCGGGTGTGACACCGAGCCGGGCGAGGGCGTCGCCGACCGCTGTCTTGTCGGCGACCTGGAGCACATGGGGCAGGGCGAGCAGCTTGGCCAGGATCCCGCGGAGCCGGTCCGTCTCGCCGGGGGCGGGCACGCCCGGTGTGAGCGCCTGGTCGAAGGCGCCCAGCAGGACGATCGGCAGGCCGGCCCGGGCCAGTTCGAGCAGCTTGCGAGCGTGCGGCTCCGCGAGCGTGGGGGTCGAGCCGTAGAAGAAGTCACCCTCGACGAACAGCGCCTTGTACGCGGGTCCGTCGGGCGCCAGCCGGCCGCCGGACACGGTGGCGGAGGGCAGATCCAGCAGCGGGCCGCTGAGGAACTGGTGGGTCCAGCCGAGCGGGACGCCGGTCGAGGTGAGCCAGGACGCGCCGATGCCGGTGGCGGTGTAGCCGGTCTGCCGGAAGACGGCGACGTCCGCTCGGGCGGTGCCGGACTGCAGCACCCCGTGCACCCGGGCGAGGTACCCGGAGATGTCCTCGATGTGCCGCCAGGTGGGCTGCCGCGGCCCCCAGGACTCGCCGTAGCCGGGCGTTCCGTTGTACGGGCTGAACGCGGCGAAGCCGGGCCAGCTCACCTGCGGCGCGGTCGCGTAGGAGAAGCCGTGCACCACGGTCTGGTTGACGCCGGCCGCGTAGGCGCCGCCCATGGTGCGCAGGAACCTGTCCCATGTCGTGCTGTACGCGGACCCGTTGTAGGCGCCCGCCTCGCAGGACAGCACCGTGTGCCCCGCCATGTCCCGGCCGCCCGCCAGGCAGCGGTAGTCGTCCAGGTTCTTGAAGCCCAGCGACTCGCCCTCGGGGACGTCGAGGACGGCGGCCGACGCGATGGCGTCGGTCTGCAGGCCGTACGGCTGGGAGCGCAGCCCCATGCCGAGCGAGTGCGCCCAGTCCCGCAGGGCCCGCAGATGATGGCGGTTGAACAGGTCGGAGACGGTCTCCCAGAAGTCGTGTCTGATCTGCCGCGTCACCTCGGCCTCGAAGGCGAAGACCTGGTTGCTCTTGTCGAGGACGAGCGCCGGCAGATACGGCAGCAGCGGGCGGCCGGTGTGCTTCTCGAACGCCTCCGGCAGCTCCGGTGTCCAGACCAGCCCGTCGGTCTCCAGCTCCACGGAGTCCTCGAAGAACGTGCCGCCCGCCGCCTTCAGCAGCCGCCGCAGGGTCGGGGTCAGCACCTGCCGCGTCCAGTAGTCGGTGACCGCGGCGGTGCCGTCCGCGGAAAGGTGGTCCACGGCGAACGCGGCCGGATCGGAGTGCGGGCCGGACTCGGGCTGCTGCCCCGAACCCCGCTGCCAGTACGAGATCAGCACCCAGTCGCCGTCCTCGGGTGCCGTCCAGGTCAGCGTGCCGTCCGTGACGGTGGCGGTGAGGTCGTGGACGCCGGCCAGGTCGAGCCCGGTCTCCTTGCGCGTGGAGTTCGCGGGTGCCACCCGGGCGGCCTGCACGGCGAGGAGTCGCTGCCGGGTGACACCGGCGGCGGCCTCGCGCAGCGGCGGCGGCACCGGGCCCCGGTAGGTGGCGCCCGCGGTCAGGGCGACCCGGCCGTGGACGAGTTCCTTGGCCGCCGCCGCGTCGTCGGGAACGACGCCGGGCACGGCGACGGGCCAGCTCGGGCCGAGGGTGAGGTCGACGGTGACGCCGCGGCGCGCGGCGCGGCGCAGCGCGGCCTCGACGCCGTCCCGCCACGGTCTGCTGCCCCAGCCGTGACGAGCGGTGTCCAGCACCGACTTGTCCTTGATGCTGTGGTGGACCGCGGCGATCTCGACCCCGCCGAAGCCGGCGTCGGCGATCTGGTCGATCTCGCGGGCGATCTCGTCGGGGTCGACCAGGCCGTCGGGCCACCACCACCGGAATCTGGGGCGCACCGACCGTGCGGGATCGGCGAACCAGTCGCCGCGGGGGCCGCTTTCGGTGACGGGCGACGCGAGCGCGCCGGGGGACGCGGTCCAGAGGGCCGCCGCGGTGCCGGCGGCCAGTCCCGCGGTCAGGACCGAGCGGCGTGAGATCCCGCCACGCTGCGAGAAGTGTTCATGCATGACTGCGCCCCAAAGGGAGTTGGTTCCTGGTGGTGATGGTGACCAGGGGATGGAAACTGAGGGTTGGAACAAGGGAGTTGAAACAGAGGGTTGAAACAGGGGGTTGAATCGTTTCAATCACCGTGGACGCGGGAACCGTAAGCCGCTGGTTCGAGCAAGGTCAAGATGTCGGCAACACGTTTCTGACCGGCGGGGGTGCGGGGGGCGTCTTCAGAACCCGGTCCTCGGGCGGGTGGCCGCAGCGGGCGCGGGTGTCGCGCGCGTCCTCTGTCCGCGCCGTGCCTTCGCTTGTCGTACGCCTGTGACCGGTGCGCCCCGGCTTCGTCAGTGGTGCCCGGTGTCGATGACGCAGAAGCGGTTGCCGTCGGGATCTCCCAACACTCCGTTCTAGCGGTTCTGGAGTGTCGGCATGGTGGCATCGGTCCTGGTCAAGCCCGGTAACGGGAACCCGTCCGTCCCTACAGAGGGGATGACGAACAGCACCCCAAGGGACCCGCTCGGGGGCACGGTCTACACCGAGACCCTTCGGGGTGTGCGGTGCGTCCGGCTCTCTGTGCTCACTGACGAGACCACCAGCCCCGAGCGGCAGCGCGAGGCAGACGACATTGCCGCGGCAGCGCTCAACATCGAGTTTGGCGAGGGTGACGCGCTCCGCGAAGCCGTGGACCTTGACGTGTCCGCGAGCAAGATTTCCCCGTTCGACCGTCCCGCGCTCGGCTCATGGCTCGCCCGTCCGGACGAGTTCGACGTGTTGGTGTGGTGGCGCTTTGACCGTGCCATCCGGTCCATGGGCGACATGCACGACCTAGCCAAGTGGGCAAAGGCTCATCGAAAGATGCTCGTCTTTGCCGAGGGCATCGGCGGGGGTCGTCTTACGTTCGACTTCCGCAACCCCATGGACCCCACGTCCGAACTCATGATGATGATGCTTGCCTTTGCCGCGCAGGTGGAGGCGCAGAGCATCAAGGACCGGGTTACCGGTGCCATGGCGGCAATCCGCAAGATGCCGCTTCGGTGGCGCGGTGGCGGTCGTCCGCCGTACGGCTACATGCCCGCCCCCATGCCCGCGGAACACGGCGGGGTGGGCTGGACGCTGGTACCGGACCCGGATGCCGTCATGGTCATTGAGCGCATCGTTCGTGAGTTGCTGGAAGGTAAGACTGTTTCCGCAATCGCCGTGGGGCTCAACGTGGACCAGGTGCCGAGCCCGCGCGATCACTGGGCAGTGAAGAACGGGCGCAAGACCGGCGGCAAGACGGGCGGGCTCAAGGGGAACCGAAAGGATGCGTTCAACTGGAACCCCGCGGTCATTACGCGGATGCTCCGGAACCCCTCGCTCATCGGTTGGAAGATGCACAACGGCAAGCCCGTCCGAGACGCCGAGGGCACCCCGGTCATGCAGACGGAACAGCCGATCATGACCCGCGAAGAGTTCGACCGGATCGGCGCGGTTCTCGACTCCCGCAGCATCGACAACAAGGACCGGTCCGACACGGACGCACTGCTGTTGCGCGTGATCCACTGCGGCTCGTGCGGGGGCCGCATGTACCTGAACAAGCAAGACAGCAAGAAGAACCAGGCACCCACGTACAAGTGCAACAGCTACGCGCAGGGGCGACAAGTGCGACGCTCCCGCGAGCATCCGCGGGGACTGGACGGACGAGTACGTGACCGCCGAGTTCCTGCGGCTGGTCGGCTCCGTCCAGACGACACACGTAGTCGAGATTCCCGGCTATGACCCCGAACCCGAGTTGCGCGCCACCCTCGCCGAGTTCAACGAGCACCAGGAACAGAAGGGGCGGCAAAGGTCCCGGCACGCGCGGCAAGCATGGCAGGAACGCGCGGATGCGCTGGACGCACGCATTGCCGACCTTGAGACCCGAGAGAAGCGCGAGGCACAGCGCATCGTGACCCCCACGGGCCGCACGTTCGCGGACGAGTGGGCGGAGAAGGACACCGCGGGTCGGCGAGCCATGCTCATTGAAGCGGGGGTTCGGCTGGACGTACGGCGCGGCACACGTGGCGGGTGGCGGAAGCTGGACACGCGACGCGTGGACTTCCACATGCGCGGGGAGCTGGACCCCGCCGCGGAAGCCGCTATCGCCACCGTGGCGGACCAGGAAGCCGAGACCCGCGAGGAAGCACCCCCGGCACCAGGCAGCGCGGCAAGGCTCGCCGAGCCCGCCCCCGAGCTGGTCCCCGTCGCTGCGTAGCCCTCGCGAACACCCCTGAACAGCCCCGGTAGGTCCCCGAGACCCGCCGGGGCTTTCTTGTGCCCGCAGCGTGGCGACCAGCGGGCGGAGCACCCCGCTAGCCCGGAATCGGCGGACTGAGTGCCCGACCTTCACACCAGCTCTGCCCGTGCACCACGCACCCGCGAGGGTGGCCGCAGGGGTCGTGAGGCAGAGCGCGGGGAGACCACACCGCCCACCAGTAACCGCCCCTTGACCGGGGGCGCCGAACGGGGTTGCAAGCTCGTGTGGTCTCCCCACGGTGTCCGGACCGGCCCGAGCCGGCGAGGGCGACACCACGCCCGCTAACCCAACGGCAGAGGTGCGCGGTACCGGCCCCCTCGGGGAGACCCGGACGCAATCCGCAGAGTTCCCCGGTTCGACTCCGGGGGCGGGCACGTAACGACGAGCACCAGGACGACGACCACGAGGGGGCGACGTGCGCTGTGTTGACTGCCCTCGCGTGGCGACGCATCGGGGCCGATGCGAGGAACACCACCAGGCGTACGAGAGACGCGAGCCGGTCCGTGCTCGGCGTGCTCGCCGCTCGGTGCTCGCAAGGGTGTACTCGGGGGCCGCGCGGCTCCGTGCGCTGGTCGGCATCCGTGGCGGTGCTCGCTGTGCGCGGTGCGGTTCGCTCGTCCTCGCGGACGGGGTGGACGTGGACCACGTGCAGCCGCTAGCCCTCGGTGGCGAGGACACAGACGGGAACGTTCAGCCGTTGTGCCGTGAGTGCCACCGAGGGAAGACGGGCGAGGACTTCACCGGGCCGTGAGCCATGCGGCGAGCCCGCTTCCCGTGGCCGTGGCGAGAGCTGCCACCAGCCATCCGGGGACGCGCTGAATCGTCAAATGCAGTCCGCCGCAGCGGAGTTCGAACGCTGGGGACTGGTTTCCAACTGTCTTCCTAGTCATGGCAGCTATCTCAACGGATCTGCGGCGGCATATCTACGCCATACCTCTGCCACTTCCTCGCCACTTTTAACGAGGCTAATGCCCCGATTTCGTCGCACCCTGCATACGGCTCGCGGCATGTCAACGCCAAAGCGTGCCCACTTCGTAGCCACTTCAGCGCCCCCCCGGTTGGAGGTGCCCCCCTATGCCGCGTAGACCCCGCCCCCCTTGCTCTGTCCCCGGCTGCCCCGAGCTGACTGCCAGGGGTGGCCGGTGCCCAACCCATGCCAAGGAAGCGGAAGCAGCACGGGGCACGACCACGGCCAAGGGATACGGGACCAGGTGGCAGCGCATCCGCCGCCGCTACCTATACGCGCATCCCTGGTGCGTGCTGTGCAGCAAGTCGGCGACCGTTGCCGACCACTTCCCCCAGTCGCGCCGTTCGCTGGTCGCTCGGGGCGTGTCCGATCCGGACGCGTGGTCTCGGCTCCGCCCGCTGTGCACGTCGTGTCACAACCGCGAGACCGCGAAGCATCAGCCGGGCGATTGGGCTGCCGAGCGTGTCCGTCCTCGCTTGCCCAAGCCCCCGACCAGGGGGTGACCCCCTCCCCGAGCCGCAAAAGAACGGCAGGGAGGCAAAAAACTCGCATGGTTCATTAGGCCGTTTTGGTGGAGGCGACTCCCGTAAGACTGCGGCCCCGGATTTTCGCAACGATCCGAATTCTTGCAAAGTGGCCGCGCCGCCACAGACCCCCGTGCTTTCCGTCTGTTTTCATGGATGGCGAGTGCGGGGGTTTTCTCAGTTTTGTGATCACACTGCGGACGCAGGGGCAACAAGGCGCGCGCGCTCATAGAGGTTCCGGGCGGCTTGATTCTTCAGATAAGGGCGAATTCGAGCCTGCATCGTGGAAATGCTTTGATCGCATTGCCCCGATTGTACGTGCGGATAGATTTCGACAACTTTGGCCCACGTGGCGCACGCACTCTCAAGGTGACCGATCTCTAGTTGACGCTCAGCAAGCATTGAGAGATATCGAATTCGGTTCCTTTTGAAGGAGCTGTGCCGCAGCTTATCGGACTCTTCCAGTTCTTTGATCGATCCGCGAACATCTCCCAGTTCATATCGAACCTGTCCCGCGTGGTACGTAAGCGACGAAGGGTTATACGAACCGAAAGTCGTCGCCTGCGACTCTGCCTTCTCCATCGCCACCTCAGCCTCTCGTAGGTACATGAGCGCTCTCGTGCGCTCGCCAAGCTGTGCGGATGCGTGCGCTTGCTGCCCGGCCAAGAAGGCGCGCATTCGAGGGCCAGCGTGCGGAGAGGCAGCGGCAGCGGCGTCGGCAAGTCGCATAGCCGCCTTTCCGTGTCGTAGGTCAACGGCTTGGACACTCATGCCCCGCAGCGTGGTGCAGTAGGTGAGATGGTCCTCCGAGGCTCCTGCTAGTTCTAGCGCTTTCAAGTAATACTGTTGCGCCAGGCCGTGAATGCCCTCATCTACAGCCATGTATCCGGTGAGGTAACACAGATCGGAAGCGGCCGACATCATTTCCTTGCGGACTTCCTCCGTAGCGTCGGCTCGAAGATATGGGGCGACCGTATTTACGAGGAATGCTGCTGCCATCGGTCGAGCGTGCCTCCCTCCGAATTGGTCATCCAATTCGGATACACGCTCCGTCATGGCGATGACCATATCTACTTCGGCCATTCCTATGCGCTGTGTCTTTCCAGCCTGAACCGCTTCCATACGGCCCACCACGTCCGGCCAGCCGGGAACGGTCAGCGCGACGGAGAATAGTCCTGCACTCAGAACGCTTCGGCGCGATGGGTCCATGTCTTGCCTCCCGAGGTCGATCAGCCCTTCCACGGTAGTGGGGTGACTGTTCGACTCTGCCGGGGTGCTGGAAATCCCACCTCGGCGTGCGTGATGGGACGATGAAGTCTCCGGGAGAGCGCTTCGAGAATCAGTGGTCGGACAGCTTCCTTCGGTAGGTGGCCGCTCAACCACTGGTGAACTGAGGGTTGTTGGTACTTCAGGGGAGTTCCGCGTTCGGTCCCGATGCGGTTGACCTCTTGGGCGAACTGCCGCAGGGTCCACCCGGTCTCGCGGTACAGCCGCTCAAGTCCGGCGTTCGGCTGTCGTGTCGTCACTGGCCCCAACTCCCGTGCTCTGACCGCTTAACGCTCTTAACTCCTGCCCTCTTCCCAAAGGTACCGCTGTGCGTGGTCGGACGGTTGCCTAGTGCGAGCAAGGACCACCGCAAGGGATGACACCGCAGGGAGGGACCGGACATGGAGACGCACGCACGAATGGCCATGGTGAACCCTGAGCTGTCCGGCGCTGCCATTCCAGCGGGCTACTGGTGCGAAGTCCTTGCGGAAGGGGAGGTGTACGGGACGCGCGAGACGGTTTCGTTCGTCCTTGGCACCTTCCAAACGATCTCGCCGAAACTCGCACTGCGCTGGTTACGGAGCGAGGCACGCCACATCGCGGAACGGCTGGACCCCGACCCGGAGCGCTCGGCATGGGTGCAACCGTGGATGCGCGTGGATACGGTGCCTCTCCCCGACTGCCCCGCGGAACTGCGCGTCTGGGCCGATGCCCCCGAGGAGCACCAGGCAGCGCGCGACCAACTCAAGGCAGGCGCCCCGCTGTCCGTGGTGGTTCCGGATAAAGGCTGTCGCTACATCCTGACCGTCTGGCCCGTGAGCGTACCCCTGCCCGAGTCCAGCCCCCCACTGTCTGCCGATGGCGGACAGTCCACAAACCCCCGCCCTGGTCGCACGAGCCACAGGAAGGCCCGTCGCACGTCGGGGTGGCTTGTCCCCTTTCTGTGACCAGGGCGGGCCCATCAGACGCACCACAGCTTCCGCCCCCGGCGGGGACTTCCCGGGGCACCGGTACCCATCACGGTCGGTAGCCCAACCGGGAGCGGAGCGCTCGACACCGCGTGACGAACGGGGCGGGGTCGAGCACACCCGAGCCCAACCGCGAAACACGACCGAAGGAGAACAGCCGTGAACACCCTTCCCCACGTCGAGCGCGCCGCAGCGCGCGCACGGGAGATCCTGACGGCCGTTGAGGCCGATCCGGAGTTTTCCGCGTTCAAGGCAGCGAGCCTCCGCTACGACGAGGACTGGACCTGTTTTTCCGGCGGTCCGGTCATCAGCGAGTACGACCAGGCCACCGACGCGGCCCCGCTGTTCACCGAGGGCCTGCGGGCGCTCTGCCTGAAGGCCGCAGTGTTCGAGGCGACCGGCGACGAGCGCGCGGCGGAAATCCCCGTCGCCGTGCCCGTGGACGAAATGACGCACGCCATGATTGCTCAGCCGCAGATCCTCGCGCGGATCACGGCGAGGGTCGGGGCGCAGATCATCCACCAGACCGACCAGGAACACACCGACTGGACGCACGACGACTACACCCACCACGCATACCGCGCCGCCTGGGGCGAGCCCCCCGCCCGGTACTGGATCACGCATCAGGAGGTGACTCGCCGGCTCGGCATCCTGCGCGATAAGTACGAGACTGCGGGCTTCCACCGCATGGGGCTCGCGCACAGCATCACGTTCGAAACCGAGCCGGTTCCCGCGTAGCGGTCAGCCGAGTGCCCGCCGCATCACGTTAAGCGGGTCCAGCTCGGGGAAGCGCTGCCGAACCTGTTCCTGTGCCTGAGAGATCAGGTCATCGAGCAGAACCGGCGCGGCGTTCCACAGCACGTCACGCAAGTACGGCACCACCTCGGAAGGGTCGGGCGGTAGGTCCAGCTCGACAGTAAGCGGCGCGCCCTCGCTTTTGTAGCGTCCTGCGGGCAACCCGACCTTTTCGGGGTGGACACAGACCGGCGTCCCATCGGCTAAGTACCGGTGCCCATCAGCCTTGTTGAACGGGCATTCCGGGGTTGGACGCTCGAACACATCGAACTCGCCGACGGGGTGAACCCGGGACGGACAGATACCGCACGCGCGGTGGTGTACGTCGCTGTTCACGAAGGGCTCGGACATGACCGGAGCCTAGCTTTCACCAGCACCACAGACGCCCGTTTCGGGGCGCACCACCCCTTCCGGGGAGGAGCCGCGAACGGGTTGCAGGACCCGTTGCCGGGCCGCTGGGCGCGTTCAGCAACGGATGAGGGACCGCCCCGCGGTGCGCACCGTGCAAGGTCTCGACCCGCCCCGCCCGTGTGCTGCCCCTGTGGCACATGGGCGGGGCTTCCCTTCCCCAACCCTGTAGAGAGAGACGAGCCGTGCGTGTCCCGATCCCCTATGTGGCTGCCCGGAGCACCGATATGGGCCCCTTGAAACTGACCTTTGCGTGGAGATCCCGCCCAACAACAAACCGCGCATCGCCTACGTCGACTCTGGCGAGGACGACCGGGACGCACACGGAAACCTGTGGGTGCGCGTGTTCAGCGAGGGCGAGGGCGGACGCGTCCTGTACGACTGCATGAACCCGCTTCGGCAGCGTGAGTGCATGGCGAACCTGTTGTGCCAGGTCTGCGCACAGCCAGCCGAGCGGGCAGACGGAACGCTGTTCATCGAGTGGCGCAACCCGGACTCGCCCCCTACATGGCCCAACCGCGTCAAGACCGCCATGCCGCCCGTCTGCCCGACGTGCGCCCCTATCTCGCTGCGGTACTGCCCGTTCCTGCGGGACGGGGAACCCGTGGTGCTACTGGTCCGCAAGTCTGCGCCCTGCGGGGTGGGCGGCACCCTCTACCGCGTAGCCGCAGACGGGTGCAGTTGGGTCACGGCTGAAAACGATGTGTACGTGAGCTACAACCGCCCGCAACTGTCCGGCCTGATCGCCCATCGTCTCTTCCGCAAGTTGCGGCAGGTGGCTGTTGTGGCCCCGGACAGTCTCGCTACCGGACGGGGCTGAAGCGTCCGCTTGGCACTCGCCCTAGCGTCGCTCGGCGGTGGCGTCAGCCGTTCGCACCGACCGTGATTCCCCGAACACAACAAAACGCCCCGACAGACCGATTAGGCCCGGTCCATCGGGGCTTGCCGCGACAGCTAACAGGAGCTGAAACGACCATGCGCGATGCTATCCCCCGCGCCCTTTCCTGGGTGCTCTCCCTACTCATCCCCGGCAAGCCCGGACGCCACAGCGCCGCATTCCCCGCCGCGTACACGACCAACCCCGTGCCCGCTCCCGCGTCGCCTTGGTCCCGTCCGTGGACCGCCCCGTCATCCCATGAAGTGCGAGCCATCTTCAAAGACGAGCGCACACAAGCGCTGCCCGCCCTACAGCGCGAACGGCTCTGGGCTTCGCAGTTCGCCGC